>JBKJRG010000687.1:0-3046 GCA_046594805.1 Opitutaceae bacterium
CCTTGGTGGCTTCGGGGCTGATCGCCTTCAGCTCGTCGAAGGCCTTCGGGCCGAAGAAGAACCGCGATTGATCCTGCGGCTGCGTGAACCGCACCGAATAGGTGGTGTAGTTCGCGATCAGCGTTGGAACATCAGCCTGCGGCACGACCGCGGGCGCGAAATTCACCCTCACCTGCTGCGTGTTCTGGTCATTCAGCAGCAGCGAGACGAAATAGTGGTCGTCCACGCCCAGGTACCGGAACGGGCTCTCCCGCGTCCCGCTCTCGGTCGTCGCAATGCGCTCGACCGAGCCGTCGTTGTAAAGGATCGGCTGCGACGGCGTGTTGTAACTGGGCGAGAAGAACGACGCCGGCGGCGCGCGCGCGATGTCGTCGCCGAGGCCGGGGCCCCAGTGGATGCTTGGGTTGAGCCGCTGCTCACCGATCCTGACGTCCGCGCCGAAGTTGATGATGTAGCTGGTCGGCTCGACGGAGAACGTTTTCTTGACCGAGAGTCCATCGGTCGATGCGGTTTCGAAGACGATCGTCTTCGGCGACGCGGTGGCATCAACCATTTCGCCAACCGCAGTGCCATCGACAGTGACCCGATACGTTGCATCGTTGAGGCGCGCACTCACCGCTTCATCGTCCACCGTGAGCGTGAACGGCTTGATGGCGTTCGCGCCGGAGCCCGAGGGCACCAGATCGAGCGGCTCGCCCTTGTCGGTGCGGAACTCCTTCAGGATCCAGTGAACGATCGTGCCGCCGCGGTTCGAGAACACCGCCTTGACCTTGGTCGTCTCGACGATGATCTCGCGGGCGTTCGCTTCGCTCACGGTGGAAGCGAACGCGGGCCCGGTGCCCGCGGCTTGGCCCGACGTAGCTCCAATGGACGGCGCAGTGCCCACGGCTTGCCCCGCCGTAGCTCCGGTGGTCGACGCAGTGCCCGCGGCTTGCCCGGCCGGAGCTCCAGTGGCCGACGAAGTGCCCGGGGCTTGCCCCGCCGTAGCTCCGGTGGTCGACGTAGGAGCGGAGGCGGGAGGCGGCGTCACAAAGCGCTGGAACAAGAACAGCACCAGGAAAGAGAGGGTGATCGCGAGAAGAACTCTGCGTTCCATTTTTTACTTTTGGGCCGGGACCGGATCGAGGCCGTGTCCGCCGAACGGATGACAACGGCACAAGCGTTTAGTGCCCAGCCATCCACCGCGCAGCACGCCGTAACGGGTGATTGATTCGCTCATGTAATCCGCGCAGCCTGGCGTGAAGCGGCAGCTGCCGGCAAAAAGCGGCGAGAAAGAAATTTTGTAGAGGCGAATGAAAGCGAGGGCGACCCGGCTAAGCATGCGCCGCCTTCCCTGACGCGCGTCGTGACAGGAGCGAACGAAACTCCAATTCAATGCGGTCGTATGGCGCAGCGAGGATCTCGCGGCGGGGCACGACGACAACATCGACGGCGGCGATGGGTTTGTTGTGACGGAACAACTCGCGGACCAGGCGCTTCGCTTTATTACGCTCGACAGCAGCGCCCATCTTGCGGGTCGCTGCTATGCCGAGGCGGGCCGGAGCCGTCTCGCGTGCCCTCGTGAACATGGTCATGAGGCGCCCGGAGCGCTTGAAACCAGTTTTATAGATGAGCTCAAAGTCGGCCCGCTTGCGAACGTGCTCGTTGGGCGTGAATGTGTTCACTGGCCGGCGGCTTAAACGAGCCGCCCTCCTGGTGTTATTTCTCGTCGGACACGGTCAGACGTTTTCTTCCCTTGGCGCGGCGGCGCTTCAAAACCTGCCGGCCGTCCTTGGTCGCCATGCGGACGAGGAAGCCATGCCGCTTCGCGCGGCGGCTGGTGTTGGGTTGAAACGTTCGCTTGCCCTTCTTCGATCTAGCCATTTTTCTCTCCGGTGGAACTAACGATTATAGCCGTGATCGGCAATACGGGAAGCGCGAACGGGCGTGCTAAAGTGTGCGTTCGCCCGGAACCTGAGGGTTGTCGCTGTAAAGAATCACGGCACGCCGTGGAGATTTCCACACCTGTGGAAAACATTGTGGAAAAGCCTGCGAATCTATACAGATAAGTCCTTTCACATCAGCTAGTTGCAGGAATGGCCATCTCTACCATTTGGGATCAGGTTCTCAGCCGCATTGAAGATCAGGTGGGAAAGCACAGCTTTTCAACCTGGTTCAAGCCGACCACCCTCCTCGCGGACGGCGGGAAGAACCTCTCAATCAGCGTTCCGAACTCGCTTTTCGTTGAATGGCTCCCCAAGCACTACTCCGTCGTCCTGGCCGAGGCCCTGCGCGACGTGGGCCGCCCCGACGTGAAACTGGTGTTTGTCCCAAACGGCGGTCCAAAGCCGAGGGTGGAGGCCGAGGATATTCCGGCAGCCGACTTCGCACCCACCGCCGTCAGTACTTCGACGACCCAGGTTGAAGTTCGCCAGGAAGCCCCGCGGGCAGGCAGCCTTATTCCCCGCTACACCTTCGACACGTTCATCGTCGGACCATCGAATCAGTTTGCGCACGCCGCGTGCCGCGCGGTGGCCGAGACGCCGTCGCGATCGTATAACCCGCTCTTCATCCACGGCGGCGTCGGGCTCGGTAAGACGCACTTGATGCACGCGATCGGTCATTACGTCGTGCAGCACCATCCCGGCCTGGTGCTGACCTACATCTCGTCCGAGCGTTTCATGAACGAGATGATTAACGCCGTGCGTTTCGATCGTATTCTCGATTTTAGATCGCGCTATCGCAGCGTCGACGTGTTGCTGGTGGACGATATTCAGTTTGTGTCGGGCAAGGAAGGCACGCAGAACGAGTTCTTCCACACCTTCAACGCGCTGCACGACGCGCAGAAGCAAATCGTCATCAGCAGCGACCGTCCTCCCCATGAAATTCCCGCGCTGGAGGAGCGTCTTCGCTCGCGATTCGAGTGGGGATTGATCGCCGACATCCAGGTGCCGGACGTCGAAACAAAGGCGGCCATTCTCAAGCGCAAGGCTGAAGAAGAAGGCGTGCCGCTGCCAAATGACGTGGCGATGTATATGGCGAGCCGCATCAAGTCGAACGTCCGCGA
>JBKJRG010000788.1:0-4100 GCA_046594805.1 Opitutaceae bacterium
CATTTCGAGCACGACACGTGCGGTTCGTCCCGGGGGCCGTCTACGGAGGGGCGGTTTCCAACCGCCCAAGATCAGTCGGCCGATCGAACTTCGGCGGTTGGGAAACCGCCGCTCCCCTCTCGGCGACAGCGCGAATCGCTGAAGCAGAATTGCGGGCAGGCGTGCCTCACGCCAGCTCTGCGAGAATCTGCGCGTCCGCGTCCGGATAGTTCGCGGCAATCCACGCGACCGCTTCCGGTGCCGGCAGACGGTTGCGCACGCTCTTCGCATCACCGCTCGCGCACGCGAAACAGTGAAGCGTGATTTTGGCGTAGATGCCCGGTCCGTGCAGGACATGCCAGCCACCGGACAACTCCCCGGGCGTCGGTGAAAGGAACGCGCCGGGATTCCCCAGTAGTTCCGCCGGGGACTCGGCGTGGATCTTTTTTTCGATGAAGAGAATCTCGTTCCGGTTCTGGATCGGTTCCTCGAGCATGGCTTCGTCGCGGGCGTAGTGGATCTCCCAGTCTCCGTTGCGGCCCGGGCCGACAATGGCGGACCGCAGTTGCGGCACGCGGCCGTAAAATTGGAAGCTCAGGCTCAGGTCGACCGGGGTGACGCCATTGACACAACACCAAGCGTGCCCGTGGCCCCCGTCGAGGGAGCTCAAGGGCGGCATGAATCGCGACAACACGGCGAAATCCCCGCTGCGGATGTCCGCCGGCGCGCCAAACATCCGCGCGACCAGGCAAACGTGCAGCGCGTGCTCCCGGCCGTGCCAGCCGCAGTCCAGTTTTCCCGATTGGTCGGACGGTGGCGCGGTGTAGAGATGGTTGAGCTCCGGCGCCAGTTTCTCGCGGAGGGTTTTGAGGACGCTCATGGTGTTGTCACCCCGGTTGTGACGGGCGCGCTCCTTCCGTCAATTCATCGCGGCCACCGTGCTCGTAGTTCCGCCTTCAGGCGGAAACCGAGCGTCCCAAACCGTCCGCCTGAAGGCGGAACTACGAACGCTCTCACGCCAGGCACGACTGGAACCCCTCGGTCAGCTCCGCGCGATTCAGGTTCTTGCCGATAAACACGAGCGTGTTCGTGCGCGGCTGGCCGTCCCATTCGCGATCGAATTTTGCATCGAACAGCATGTGCACACCTTGGAAGACCAGTCGTTTCGCCGAGCCTTTCACCGCCAGCACGCCCTTCATCCGGTAAATATCGCCGCCCTTTACCCGCAGCAGCTCGCTGATCCAGTCGTTGAGCCGCTTGCCGTCGAGCTCGCCCGGCTGGCTGATGCCGACCGACGTCACCGCTTCGTTGTGCTCGTGGGCCGCGTGAAAATCCTGCTGCCACACGGGCTTCGAGATCTCGCCGTCGACGTGCAAATGCAGCGGATCATGGCCGCACGATTCGAAGACCAGGTAGTGGCCGGCTTCAGCCACGTTCAATTTGTAGTGGCCGTGGCCGTCTTTCAGCAGGAGCCGATGCAGCGTGCCACCCGGGGCGATCGAGTCGCCTTCCTTCGTGCGGGATTCCCAGTCGGAAAATACCAACCCGGCCGCATCGATCGCCGCGGCGCGGTCCTGGTCCCCGATCGATTTCACCGGCATCACCACGACATCGAGCTCATCGGGGTTGCCATGGTGATGATGATGTTCGCCCTCACCGTGCGCGTGATCATGGCCGTGGTCGTGACCTGCATGGTCGTCGCCGTCATCGTCGTCATGACCGATGACCAGTTCATGCGTGCCGGCCGGCAGTTGGTAGGCCCCCGCCCATTCGAAAGGGTGCTCGGGCTCCAGGAACTTTGGATCCAATTCCGTCGCCCGGCTGAGGTTGAACCCTCCAACGTCGAGGACGTGATCGAGGGAAACTTCGCAGTTCTTCGTGCGATGAATCTTCGCCACCGCGTTCATTCGCTTGATCCGCGTTTCGAGTGCATCGAGCTCCGCTGGTGAGACCAGGTCGGTTTTGTTGAGCAGAATCACGTCCGCGAAGGCGAGCTGCTTGACCGATTCATCGTCCTGCGCGAGGTGCTGCGCGACGTGCTTCGCGTCGACCACCGTGACGATCGCATCGAGGCGAAAATGTTGTTTCATCTCGTCGTCGGTAAAAAAGGTCTGCGCCACCGGCGCCGGGTTCGCCAACCCGGTGGTCTCGATCAGGATGCCGTCGAGCTTGTCCTTGCGCTTGAGCAGCCGGCCAAGAATCCGGATCAAGTCGCCGCGCACGCTGCAGCAGATGCAGCCGTTGTTCATCTCGAAAAGCTCCTCCTCGCTCTGGATGACCAGCTGGTGGTCCACGCCCACCTCGCCGAATTCGTTTTCGATCACCGCCAGCTTTTTGCCGTGGTGTTCGGTCAGGATCCGGTTGAGGAGCGTGGTTTTGCCGGCGCCGAGGAAGCCGGTGAGGACAGTGACGGGGATCATCGAAGGGCGGATTTGCGGATCGCGGATGGCGGATCGGCAGAGGGGGAAGGGTGCAGTCACCGCGGCGGATTGCAAACCGCGGCGACGGACGCCGCGCGGGCGCGCGGTTATTTTCCCGGGCGGCGGTTCTCCCCGTCGAGCTGATAGATCGCGGAGAGCATGCCGTGCTCGAATCGTTCCTTCACGTGGAGCGTGCCCTGGAACTCGAGCGGGACATCCTGGAGCGGTTCCACGCCCTCCGGCGTCCGGACGACGATCCATTGGTTCATCGCCGGGACAACGCCGTAGCAACAGAGCATCGAGCTGGCGAGGAGCAGGAACTCGGTGGTGCGGGGCCCTTCCATCTTTAGCGGCAGCATGTAACCCCGCACCCGCACCTTCTGGCCATCGAGTCCGCGCACCTGCGCCGGGAGCGGCGTCAGCGCCGAGGGTCGCCCGGCCGCCGCCGTCTCGGCGGGATCGGTCGGAGCGGTGAATTCGAATCCGCCGAGCACGTCGAAGCCGACACGCACGTAGCCATCGACCTTCTCCAGTGTCGCCGGTTGGGCGGGGATCGACGGCGTCGGTGATGACGGTTGCAGGAGAGCGCGCCGCCCCGACAATTCCGCCGCGGGCTGTTGAGGGACCTCGCCATTGATCCCGGCAGGCCGGATGCCACAGCAAAGCGAATGGTCCATCAGACCGCGCGGCATCCCGATCTGGGCGGACAACGACGACAGGCCCGACACGGCAAGGAAAACGAATGCGATTCGTTGGGGCCGGGGCGCCCTCGCCCCGGTCGGGGCAGACAGCGGGGCGAGGGCGCCCCGTCCCCATGGCAGCGCCGGATTTCGACCGCAGCCCTCGATTCGCTCAGTGTTTTTCATTTCCTTTCGGGAAATTGAAAGCCACCTGCTCGAATTTGGTGCCCTTGATCTCGATCGACGTCACGACGGCGTCGAAGGCCGGCGTGTTTTTCAGCCAGTCGGCCTGGGCCTCGAACTGCGAAGTGTCCCCCACGGTTTCGCCCGTCGCGCTGTTGGCCACGGGTCGCAAGGCGAGCGTGCGCTTCTCGCCGCCCGTCGTCACAGCGAGTTCGAGAGCGGCCGCCTTTAACCGGATGAATTTTTCCATTTCCCCGTCGAGCACGTAGGCCGTCAATTTACCGCTGGCGGCGTCGCGCACGAATTCCAGGTGGTAGGCCTCATTGCCGAGCACGACCGCGGTGCCGCCGTGCGGGGCCTTATGTTCGTGGGCGTGGGCGTGGGCTTTTCCGGCTGCCGCGGCGGTGGTGGATTCGGGTTTGGAGCAGCCCGCCAGCGTGAGCAGCGGCAGCACAAGGAGGAAACGGAGCGTAGGCGTCATCCCGGTCACCATAGCACTCGGCGGGTTTGTTGCGAGCCGCGGTTTCACTGCCGCATCCTCCGTGGTTTGAGTTTGCCCTTGCAGCAAACCCAAGGGGTGCGCGCCACCGCCCCGTTGAGCCATCCCAATTTCCGCCCCAACGCTTTTCACGTATTACGTGAAAAAAGTGATCCGGCAATCGCGCCGAATGGCCTCGTCGCGTTTTCACCTGCAGCGGGCCTTTACCTCGCCGCTCTTTTCCCCATATTGGCGCAGATGTCCGATTCCGCGCCAGCGGACGTGACGGCCAGGCTTCTCGCGCATCGTCACGTCTTTAAATCTTTCCTCGCGTCACGCGTGGGCAACGACGCCGACGCC
>JBKJRG010000802.1:0-3748 GCA_046594805.1 Opitutaceae bacterium
CATTTCGAGCACGACACGTGCGGTTCGTCCCGGGGGCCGTCTACGGAGGGGCGGTTTCCAACCGCCCAAGATCAGTCGGCCGATCGAACTTCGGCGGTTGGGAAACCGCCGCTCCCCCTCGGCGAGTATGAAGTTTCCGACCTAGGACTTGGGGCGAAAAACCGCCGGCGCGGTTCCGGACGCCTCGAGCCGGGGGCCACCGATCAAATCAATGCAGTACGGGATGGCGGGGAAAACCGCTTCCAGGTTCTCGCGAATGGCCTTGGGCCGGCCGGGGAGGTTCACGATCAGGGTGTGGCCGCGAACCCCGGCGGTTTGCCGCGAGAGAATCGCGGTCGGCACGAACTTGAGCGAAGCCGCCCGCATCAATTCGCCAAACCCCGGGAGCATTTTTTCGCTCACCGCCGCGGTGGCCTCGGGCGTCACATCGCGCCGGGCCGGCCCCGTCCCGCCCGTGGTCACCACGAGGCAACAGCCCGCCTCATCCGCCATCCGGCGCAGCTCGGCCTCGATCCCGGCCTGCTCGTCCGGGATGACGCGATACTCCACGTCGAACGGCGTCGCGATCCATTCGCGCAGCAACGCGACGCAGGCCTTGCCGGGAACGTCCTCATACACGCCCGCGCTGGCGCGATCGGAAATGTTCAGGACGCCGATTTTGGGGGACATACGATGCAGGTTAAGCAGGAAGCCAGGAAGCCAGGAAGAAGGATCTGCTCTGGAATTTCTTCCGCGTTTCCTCCCTTCCGCGCTTCCGCGATTAAACCCAACCGATCGCGGAAGCGCGGAAGCGCGGAACAAGCGAGGCAAACAACCCGGTTCATGGCCTCCTGGTTTCCTGCTCAAACTGCTGGAGGATCGTCTCGGGGCGCACTCCCCTTTCGCGCAGCGTGCGCAGCGCCAGAGCATCGTGGCGTTTTGCCAGCCGGACCCCTTTCTCGTCCAGCATCAGGGGCGCATGATAAAAGCCCGGGTGCGAAAATCCCAGCGCCCGGAACAGGAGCATTTGCCGAAACGTGCTCTTGATCAGATCCGCGCCGCGGACGACCTCGGTGATGCCGAGCTCGCCATCGTCGACCACGGTGGCGAGCTGGTAGCTGGGCACATCATCCTTTCGCCAGACGAGGAAGTCCCCGAAATCCCGCCCGGCGCTCGCGCGCTGCGTCCCGCAGCAGGCATCGTGAAATTCGAGCTCCTCCCCGTCGGGCACCCGGAACCGCCAGTTCACCGCCACGGTTTCGCCCAAGGCTGGCAACGGCGCATCGGCCGGCGAGCGGAATTGCGCGGGGTAGATTGGCTCGTCATCGGCGCCGCCCTCGTGCGGAGCGCCGGCGGCATCGAGCACGTCGCGCCGCGTGCGTTGGCAGGGGAAAATGAGCCCGGCGGCGTGTAACTTTTCCAGCGCTGCCCGGTAACGGATCCGCCGGGTGCTCTGCGCGATCATCGGTTCCTCCCAGATAAACCCAAGCCAGCGCAGGTCTTCGAGCATCGCATCGACAAAATCCAGCCGGAAGCGCACGGCATCGAGGTCGTCGTTGCGTAGCAACAGGGCCCCGCCCGCGGCGCGCGCCCGTTGTGCGGCGATCCAGAAAGTGCGGGCATGCCCCAGGTGGAGGTGACCCGTGGGCGACGGAGCCAGGCGGCCGCGATAGGGAGGGAGGGACAAGTTGAGAATTGAGCGTTGAGCCTGGAGCAGGGCAGCACGAGACCGCTTTGAGTTTGAACTCTCCAGCCTCAACTCTCAGCTCTCAACTTTCCCCATGCCCAAACTGCTCTGCGTCTACTGCTCTTCCAGCGACCGGCTGGATCCCAAGTATGCACAGGTTGCCACGGAATTGGGCCGCGAGATGGTGGCGAGGGGCTGGGGGCTCGTCTATGGCGGCGGCAAGACCGGCTTGATGGGTGCGACCGCCCGCGCCGTGAAGGCGCAGGGCGGCCGGGTGATTGGCGTGATTCCGGAATTCATGAAGGTGAAGGAACTCGCCTTCGACGAGGCCGATGAGCTCGTCACCGTGATCACGATGCGCGAGCGGAAACTGCTGATGGAAACGCGCGCGGATGCCTTCGTCGCGCTGCCCGGTGGCTGGGGCACCCTCGAGGAAATCCTGGAGATCCTCACCCTGCGCCAGCTCGAGGTGGTGAAAAAGCCCTGCGTGTTCCTGAATCAGGATGGGTTCTACGACGACCTGCTGAGACTGTTCCATCGGATGCTGAAGGAAAAATTCTTCAAGCCATCGAACATGGATCTTTTCCGCGTTGCCACGAGCGTGCCGGAGATTTTCACGCAGATCGAATCGGCGCCGCCTTCGCCCACTGAGTCGAAGTGGTTCGAGACGCGGTGAAGCTTCGCGTAGTTGCAGGCCTCCGTGCCTGCTGTGTGGCACGGGCGTCTCGCCCGTGTCGTTCAACTCCATGGGCGGGACGCCCATGCCACCTCAATCACGGCAGGCAGGAACGCCGGGCGCTACCGCCACAGCGCCACGATCTCGTCCTTCCGCACCCAGCCGGTCTGGCCGTTCTCGAAGACCAGGCGCACCCAGCCGAGAAACGCATGGTCGACGATTGCGAGCGTGCCGGCGGCGAGCGCGGTCGTTTTCTGCTTGGTTTCGGCTTCGCTGGGGATCGAACGCAGCGTACCCGCGCGAAAGACCAGCGCGGCGCGCGCGTCCGCAGCGGTCCCGTAGGCGCGCAGGCCAGCGGTCCCCGCGACGGCGGCCATGATCCCGAAGGCAAACAACCCCGCGGCCACTCGATTAATGCGCGGACGGCGGCGGCCGTAGGCGTTGGCCAGCGCCCAGGCGATCGCAGCCGCGCCGATCCAAGCCGCAACGATCAGCACGCGCTGCCACCGCGCGGGCGAGGCGTGACGGGCGAGAGAGTGCAGCGGGCCGGGCGCCAGGAAAGTTGCCAGGCCGCCCGGAACGAATCCGGCCTTTTCGCTCGCGAGCGCGAAATGCCACTGCACCGACGGATGGTCCGGCTGTTGCACAAAGGCGGCGGTTGCCTGTCCCGCGGCCTCCCCCGCGCGTTCCAGTTGCGCGAGGGCCAGCGAATGGTTGTGACGCGCGATCCAATCCGTGGGCGATTCCGCGAGCGTCCCCCGCCAGGCTTTTTCGGCGCCGTTGAAATCCCCCGCGCGATAGGCCGCCAACGGGTCAACCTTGGGGGCGCTGGTTGCCGCGTGGACGAGCGCGAAGGAGGTGATGAATCCGAGCGCCACCACCGCGGCGAACGGAAAAAGATTTTGCGGCAGGAAAATCCGCAGCGGCCGGAACCCCGGCACCGCTTTCGCGGCCAGCGCTTCCTGAGCGCGGGCGATCCAGTCGGCCGGCAGTTGAGTCTTTGGCCCATATTGGGCGCGATCGGCGTCGCGCCAGAGGCCGGCCCACGCCTCATCGGGCAATGAGCTGGCGGGCGGTGCGGCCTGCGAGATTTGCCAGAGGAGCGCCGTGTCGTGTTGCCAGCCCAGCAGCAGGGCGGCGCGCTCAGTGTCGTCGTGCGCGGTGGGCAGCGCCTGCAGGGTGCGCGCGATCCGTTGGCGGGCTTCGCGTCGCGGACGGACCGGGTCGGTTTGCGCCGCGCGTTTGAGCGCCAGCCAGCTCCAGTAGACGAGGACTCCCGCGAGCGGCGCCAGCACCCACCCGAACAGCATTTGCTTCGATAGCGGCGCGCTGACGACGTCCGTACCCGGTAATGGATCACGCGGGATGCCCATCGGGGGAGCGGGGGAAACCGGAGCGCGGGCGCC
>JBKJRG010000837.1:0-7306 GCA_046594805.1 Opitutaceae bacterium
TGGAACTCTTCGCCGGTGAGCGGGCCGCGGGTCCACAGACCGCCTTCCCAGCCGCCGAGACCGCCAGTGCGACCGTCGCCCCCGTTGAAAATATCGTCGATGCCGAGCCGCCGTCCCTCGGAACCTCCACCACCGCCCCGGTCGTTGCCGGCGGTTCGCTGCCCGCTGCGCTGGACCTGCCGCCCCTGATCGGGCTGCGGCTGGCCCGCGCGTCCCGCTTGTTGCTTTCCGGAATTATTCTCGGCGGTGCGGTCGCCCTGCTGACCCTGACCGCCACCACCACCGGGGCTCTCGCCTTGGGCTTCGCCGGGCTGCTGCCCGGGTTCCTGGCCTCCTTGCTGGACGCCCTGACCGGGCTGGCCGGACTTCTGATCGTTCCTCGCCACCTGGCGTGAACGCCCGCCCTTTTGACCAGGCTGGCTTTCGCCGGGCTGTTGCGCGGGCGATTGGCCCTCTGCACCGGGCTGACCGGGTTCGGTGCCCGGTTCAGCTGGCGATTGTCCCGGCTGACCTGGTTCCCCCGGGCTTCCGGCCTGGCGCTGGTCTCGACCGGCCCCCGCACGGACCGGTTGCGGTTCTCCCGGCTGGCCGTCATTCGGCTGGCCGCCTTGGGCCTGGGCAATTTCGCGCTGCAATTGATCGGTGAGCTGGTCGAGCTCCGACTGCGCGAGCTTCAGCTGCTCGGCGTCATCGCCCAGCACGCTTTCGGCGGCACGCTCCACTCCGCGGCGCAGGTCATCGATTTCACCCTTCGCCCGCTGGCTGGCGCGGCTGGCCTGGGGCAGCGCCCCTTCGTCCAGCATGTCACGGGTGATGTCCAGCGCGCGACCGCCTGTTTCGCGATCGCCGGCTTTCTGCAGCCGGTCGCGGAGATCGTATGAGAGCGCGCCGCTGGATACCAAATCGTCGCGGGCCTGTTTCACGCTGCTGGCATCGGCCTGGCTTAGCTTGCGAATGCTGTCGTAGAGCTGCCGGGAAAGCAACGGCTCGGTATTTTCCGCCTGCTCCGAAATCTGCGTCGCGCGGTCGACCATCCGGTTCATCTGCTCGCGCTGCTGCGTCAGCTGATCCATCAGCTCCTTGCGATCGCCGGTTTCGGAGAGGCTCTTCCGCTGGGTCGGAGCGGTGGCGAGCTTTTCCATTTTCTGCCCGATTTCCTCCTGCTGCTGCGAGAGGGTGCGCGCCTGGTTGCGCATGTCCCGCATCTCCTCGGCGAACTGGCTCGAGTTTTGTTTGCGCATGTCATCGCGGAGCTCCTGCAACTGGCGCTGGGCGCGGGTGCCGGAGGCGAGCGCCTGCGGGACGGAGCCATCCGCTGCCGCCTGGGCTGCTTTCTGCAAATCGTCGCGCGTCTTGTCCAGCTGTTCACGCTGTTGCGTCATGCTCGACTGGTTTTCGGCCTTGTCCATTCGCTGCCGCACTTCGTCGGCGTCCGCCAGCATCTGCCGCTGTTCCTCTTCCAGCCGTTTCAACCGGCGACGCACGTCCTCTTTTTCCTGCTCGGTTTTCGCCTCCTGCAGGGAGGTCTGCAATTCCTTCAAGCGTTCGTTCAGGTCCTGCTGGCGACGCGCCAGTTCCTGCAGTCGGTTCATCACGGCGAGTTGCTCGCGCCGCTCCTGGTTTTGCGGCGCCTTCGCCTGACGCTGCGTCTCGTAGCGATTTTCCGCCTGTTGCAAATCCAGCTGATCAATTTGGCGTTGGTTGCCCTGTTTGCCGCCGCCCACGCCGCCCTTTTTCTGCTGCCTGGTCACGGCGGTCTCCCGCGCCTGCAATTTCAGCAACGCCTGGTAAGCGGCCTGCTCGGCGGGCAGCGCTTGGGCGAGCGGCGTCGGCAGCTTCGCGGCGTCGGCCAGCCTTTCCACCGCCTTGAGCATCTGGGTGGTGGCTTCTTTCCACGCCGCCTGATCCTTGGGCGAGCGCGCCTCCCCCATCGCCTCGGTCGCCTGCCCGAGCGCCTGCTCCTGCGACTCCCGCACGATTTTCACGTCGTCCGGATATTTCGGGGTGAGCCCGTCACGCTGCAGTTTCCAGGTCGCGTTGATGATCTGCTTCTGCAGGTCGGTCAGCTTGCGTGCCTGGTTACCCTGCCCTTGTCCGGGCGGCGGCGAATCCTCCTCGGACTGCATGTTCTGGCTTTCGCGGAAAATTTCGTCGAACGGCCGGATCTCGGCAAAATACAGATCGCCGCTCGTGCGCCGGATTTTGCCGTCCGGCCCCACGTCCTCGGCCCAGGCGAACCACGAGATTAAGTCGTCCGGCTTGGCCCCGAGCTCCTCCAGCTTGATGAGGTGGTTGAAGGTCCGCTTTTCCTTGGCGGCGGCATCGCGGCCGAGCTCGATGAATTTCGGCTCGGCGCCCGCGACCGAATACGCGAGGCCATAGACCGGCGCGCCAAAATCGTCGAAAATCGTCCCGTCGAACGTCACTTCCTCGAGCGCGGAGGGGCGCATGTCACCGCGGGGCGAGGCCAGCCGCACCTCCGGAACGCGATTCGGCTGCACATCGATCACGAAGGGCGACGCCATCTTGTTCGCGCGGCCATCGGCATCGATCAACTGCAGGTCGTAGCTCTGCGTCCTGGCCGGCACGAAGCCGTCCAGCGTGGCCACCGCCTTGTCTGCGCTCACCGTCAGCGGCACGGAGGTTTTTTTTCCGTCGCGCGCAATCAGCTGCGCGCTCTTGACCGGCTTGTTGAGTTGCAGCGCGAAATTGAGCCTGGTGCCTTCGACCGCGCTCACGCGCCGCGTATCCTCGATGTGCTTTGGCGGCAGCTTGGTGTAGCCCGGAAAATTCAGATCAACATCCGAGCGCACGAGCTTGGGGTGCTCGTACACCGTAACTTTGAACTCCTTCGACTTCTGCCCGCGATATTCCAAGTGGTAAGTCAGGTCCCGCGCGACTTCCGGCACGCTGCCGCCAAAGACCGGATCGGCGAGGCTCTTCACGAGCAGGACCGTGCGGGGCGTCACATTCTGTTGCTGCACGATCAGGCTGACCGTCGGCGGGAGGGCTCCGCCGAAACGGGCGAGCACGACCAGGCTATCGCCTTTTTCGAGCTTCGTATCGCCGGGAGTGATGGCGACGCCGTCGGCGCCAACCCACGCGGGCTTGGTGCCGTGAACGGTGGAGACCCGCAGATTCGCCAGCGCGACCAGGAAACACGCCAGCGCCACCAGGTGCACGGCGTGAATCGCGAGCAGCCGCTGGCCCGGCACGACCTTGCGCCAGTCGGATTCCTGGCTGCGCGCGATCGCTTCCTGCACCACGCGATGCTGGAGAAAACCCGGACTCTCGTTGCCCGTCATGTCCTGCTGCACCGCCGTCAGCAGCACCCCATCCAGCTCGGGATGCGCGGCCTCGATTTTCCGCGCGACCCAACGCAGGTCGGGCGTGCGGCTCGCATGGTGGATGGCCAGCCCCAAGGCGATGGCCACCGCCGTGGCGCCAAGGATCCACAGCGTGTGCGGTGAACTCCACCCCAGGCGGTTCTGCGCGAGGACCAGGCCGCACGTGACCAAAGCGGCCACGGCCCACCACGCCGCCAGCTTCCGCCAGAATGACAGCCATTGGTACCGGCGGCTGACGCGCTGCAGTCTGCTCTTCAGGAAATTATCGTTCATGTGGGAGCTTCCTCGGTTTGCAGGACAGACTTCCGTGCCGTCCAGCCGGCCAGTGCCGATTCAAATAACAAGACGGCGAGAGTCGCCGCAATAAACCAACGCCAGAGCTTTTGCCGATTTTCCGCCTCGACGCCCTGCAGCAATGACTTGCTCTCCGCGGTGGGTGTCGGCGCGACCGTCGCCCTCGTCACGGGCAGGCCCAGCTCTTCCAACTCCTCCAAACCGAGCGGCGCGGTCCGGCTTTCATTGGCATCGAGGTTGATCGCAAAACGCTCGGTGCGCGCGTCCAGGGCAAGATCGTAGATTCCGGGCCGGGCCGTCTCCGCGAATTCGGTGGCTTCCGCCGCAACCGGAACCGCCGCGGCAGCTCCCGGGACCCGCATGGCGGCAGCGCCGTGCTCCGCCGGCAACGGGATCTTGTCGCCGATCGAGTACTGGGCCGGCGCGTGCGAAATCCCGCCGGCGAGATCCAGCCAGGACCAGAGCAAGGGGACGAACTTCGTCGACACCGCCATCTGGCTGTCCTCCGGGTGCCAGCCGGTGGCCAGCACGAACACCTTCCCCTTCCCCAGCGGAGTCTCCACCAAGGCCGGGTCCCCGCTGTCGAATTTTGCGATGATCCGTGCGTTGGGCAGGCCGGTTATCGCCAGCTTCCGGAATTTCCAGATGTGGATTTTGGTGAAATCGCTGAACCGCGGATCGGCGAACGGCGCGAAGAGCGGATGACGGAAATCGATCTCGCCAAACATCGCGTAGCTGCCGGGTCGGCCCTCTTCCATGGCGAGGCCCGGCCACTCGAGCAGAAGCCCAGCCGTCGCCGCCGCCTGCGCGTGCTTGGCCAGCAGCACCAGGATCTTTCCGTTCGTCACTTCCTGGCGCAGCGCGGTGGCGACCTCAGGGGTCAGGGCATCGGAAACGAAAATGAGGTTGGCTGCCTTCAGGACCTCCGGGGCCAGCGGCGTCCGCGGCGATTGCGCCACGATTTTGACGGCGAGCCGCGGCGTGTCGAAAAACGCCCGTCGGAGGAAGAAAAGCGGCTGGCGCATGTCATCCTCGGCCTCGCTGCCCAGCCAAAGGACCGAGGCTTTGTGCTGGGTGGGTGGGATGACGTACACCGTGTTGTCGAAATCCTCGTCGTCTCCCCGCAGCGCGATCTGCTCGACGCCGGTGACACCTTTGGCCAGCGGCACGGCAAAGACGCGGCTTTGTCCGGGCGGCACATACGCGTCGACGGCCGGGCTCGCGAACTCCGTGCTGCCGTCGGATCGCACCCAGCCCACCTTGAATTGTTCGCGTTTGGCATCGCTGGAATTCGTCACGCGCACCCGGACGGCGGCATCCACCGCGCGGGACGAGTCCGGCGCATCGGCCACCAATTGCACTCCGGCGTTGGTGGGATTCCGCGCTTTCAGCGGCTCGACCGAGAGTTGAATGCCTTTTGGCCACTCGTACGCCTGGAGCGCATCGAGCCGGCTCCCCGCCTGCAGATCGCTCACGACCACGATTTCGCGCGGGCCCTCGTGCACCGCTGCAGCGGTGCCCGCCGCGGTCTTGCTTTCATTTTCAGCGAGGGCCTCCGCCGCGGTGATGAGCGCGTTGCCCAGGTGAGTGCCCATCCAACCGGGCGAAACTCCACCTAATCTTCCCAGCGCCAACGCCACGCGATCGCCGGGCGCGGTGCGGTTCCATTCCTCGAAAGGCACGAGCGGCGTCGCGCGGCGATCAAAGGTGTACAACGCGACCTGATCGGCGGGACCGGCGCGGCGGATGACCGCATCGACCCGCGCACGCGCCTCGTCCCACAAGCCCGCCCGCCGCATGCTGGCGCTGACGTCGACCAGCACGAGGATCCGCTTGGGCTGGGCCACCGTGGGATCGTTGAGTTGGGTCTGACGGAAAAACGGTCGCGCAAAACCAAGGACGAGCAACCCCAGCGCCAGGCAGCGCAGCAGCAACAGCAGGATGTGCTCCAGTCGATGACGCTTGGATAGCCGCGGCGGACTCGGCACCAAAAACATCAGGGAGCTGAACCGCGTGCGTTCGCGAGTCGCCTTCCGAATGAGGTGATAGATAATTGGGCCCGCGATCGCGGCAGCGCCAAAAAGAAAAAAGGGCGTGAGAAAACTCATGCAGAGTTCCTCGCTGATTTGGCCGGGTTCATCGGGCGCGTCCCCCCCGCCGGGGCCGCGGCCCGACGCACGCGCCGCCCGCGCCCCATGCGGGATTGGAGGAATTCGAATAGCGCCACCTCCAGGGGTTGGGCGGTCGACAATCGGTGGTAGCTCGCCCCCAACTTCTGGCACGTGGCGCGGAGCGCGGCGCCGTGCGCCTCCAGTTTCTGCACGTAGCCCGCTCTGGCGGCGGCTGGATCTATATAGAGAGTACGCTCCGATTCGCTGTCCTCGAACAACGAAGGTTTTTCGAGGCCAAGGTCGAGTTCGGCCGGATCCAGCACTTGGAACACGCAGACCTCATGGCCGCCCGCCGTGAGCGCGCTCAGGTTGCGCTCGAGCCGGTCCACCGGCGCGAGGAAATCGGAAAGGAGGATCACCATGCCGCGTTTGCGGATCAACGACGTGATGCGCTCGATTGGGCCGTTGAGGTCAGTGGCGCGGCCAGCGGCCGGTTGCTCCAGGGCCAGCATCAGCTGACGCAGGTGGCCGCGGCGATTCCGGGCGGGCAGGTACTCGCCCACCTGTTCGTCGAACGTGAGCAGCCCGACCGCGTCACCCTGCAGGTGAAGGAAATAAGCGAGCGTCGCCGCGAGCGTGGCGGCGTACGTGGCTTTGGTGAAGCCGCGGGTCCCGAAATCCATCGATCGACTCTGGTCGGCCAGCAGGTAGCAGCGCAGGTTCGTCTCGTCCTCGTACTTCTTGATGAAGTAACGGTCGCTCCGGGCGAACACGCGCCAGTCCAGGTACCGCGGATCGTCCCCCGGCGAATACTGCCGGTACTCCGTGAACTCGACCGAGAACCCATGGTACGGGCTGCGATGCATTCCGTTCCAGAACCCCTCGACCACGGCCCGCGCGCGCAGCTCGAGGCTGCGAATGCTCATCAACGCCTGTGGGTCGATCAGCTTCGTCGTGGACAGCGGACGATTCGAAGGGGCGATCATGCGGGCGGGAAACAGAACAGCGGTCGGATCGGTGGCTTCAGGCGGCGACGGCCTTCACCGGTAGCTTGGCCGCGGCGAGCAGGCGCGTGATCACGTCATCCACCCGGATGCCTTCGGCCTCGGCGCGATAGTTGAGCAGGATGCGGTGGCGGAGCGTGGGCACGGCGAGCGACTGGATGTCGTCCAGGGTGACGTGCGCGCGGCCGCGGAGCAGCGCGCGGGCCTTCGCCCCGAGAATCAGGAACTGGCCGGCGCGCGTGCCCGCGCCCCAGCTGACCCACTCGTTGACGAAGTCAGGCGTGCCGGTCTGGTTGGGCCGGGACAGCGCGGCGAGCTGGACCG
The DNA here is from genome assembly GCA_046594805.1 of Opitutaceae bacterium. Taxonomy (GTDB): domain Bacteria; phylum Verrucomicrobiota; class Verrucomicrobiia; order Opitutales; family Opitutaceae; genus ER46. The sequence goes on from JBKJRG010000837.1 coordinate 7,081, forward strand.
CATAGCGGACCATTTCCTCTGCCACCGGCACCTTGCGCACCAGCTCGTGAAAGCTCAGCACGTCCGCCCCGGTGAACAGCGCCTCGATGTTGGCCGGCCGGACCGAGGTCGTCTGCGTGACGACGCGCACCTCGTCCTCCTCCGGCAGATAGTCCATCACCACGTTAAACATGAAACGATCGAGCTGCGCCTCCGGCAGAGGATAGGTGCCTTCCATTTCGATCGG
>JBKJRG010000021.1:0-7724 GCA_046594805.1 Opitutaceae bacterium
GGCCTACATTTACGCGGCCAAAACGAAAGACCGTGGGCGGTGTAGCTTGGGCTTCCAGCCGAAGATCTGCGACTGGAAGCCGCAGCCACCTTAGTCCGATGACTTCGCCCGCAAAACTACATCCGCGGCCTCGACGAAGGACTTCACCGTGTAGTCGGGCGCGGCGCGCAGTTCCTCAGCATACCCGAAATCGATGAAAATGGTCCGCACCCCCGCGCGCTGGCCGCAATCGATGTCACGCCAGCGGTCGCCAATCATCCAGGAACGCGCCAGGTCGAGCCCCAGCTCGCGGGCGGCATCGAGCAACATGCCGGATTCGGGTTTGCGGCGGGGATCGGGCGGGCCGCTTGTTTCCCGCCCGGACGCGTAGCAAACCTCCACGCGCTTGATCTCCGGAATGAGTTGCCGGATCCTCGCGTGCATGGTTTCAACGACGGCCTGCGACTGCGTGCCGCGGCCGACATCGGGCTGGTTGGTCGCGACAACCAGCACGTACCCTGCCGCGGCGAGTCTGGTGCAGGCTTCCGGCACGCCAGGAAAAAGCTGAAACTCGCCGATGGTCTGTGGCGGGTAGGGCTTGCCCTCGCGGATCACCTGGCGGTTCAGCGTGCCATCGCGATCGAGGAAGACCGCAGGAAAACCGCTGGGCGGTTTTCCCAGTTCTCGGGGAAGCTGTGGGGACGGCTGCAATCTCACGCGCGAATCGCCAAGCTATGCGCGGTCGTCATCACGAATCACGCGTTTTTACGCAGCAAAAACAATTAGTTTTTTGCCGGAGGCGAAAAACTTTCCCACTTCGTCTGGTTCATCTTCAAATCCGGGTGGGAAACGAACAGGTGCCAGATGACGGCCTGGAACGCCTCGCTGTGCGGCGTGACGTTGTTCGGGTTGACCGTCGGCACGATCACGCAGGCGTCGGCGACTTTGGCGGTGTGCCCGCCGTCCTTGCCGACGATGCCGATAACCCGGGCGCCGACCTGTTTGGCGAGTTGCAGCGCGTGGACGAGATTGGGCGAGACGTTCTTCTCGAGATTGCCGCCGCCGACCGAGAAGATGAGCAGCGCGTCCTTCGCATTCAGCCGCGAGCCGCGGAGCCATTCGACGAAAACGCTGGCCCAGCCCTCGTCGTTGGTGCGGGCGGTGAGCTCGGAAACATTATCGGTCGGGGCGTAGCATTCGAGCCCGCCGATTTTGCGGAAATCGTTCACCGCATGCGAGGCGTTGGCGGCGCTGCCGCCGACGCCGAGGATGAAGAGCCGGCCGCCGCGCGTGCGCACGCCGACGAGTTCCTTGACGCAGCGCTCGCAGTCGTCGGGATTTATCTTCGCGACGATGTCAGCGGTTTCGTTGAGGTGCTGGGCGGCGTAATTCGACATAAGGGGTGACAAAGAAGAAACGGCGGAAAGAAGAAAGCAGAAATCGGCGAGCTAAGCGCGCGAGCTGCGCAGGAGGACATCCAGCTCCCGCAGGCCTTCGTGGGAACCGATTTCGTAGAAGCGTTCCTTGATTTCGTAGCCGGCAAGCTGGTGGCGGGCCACCAGCGCCTGCTGGACGGCGGCGAGATCCACCACGGCGTCACGCGGGTAGCCGTCGAAGGCGGCGGCGCGAAACACGCCCAGCCCGTAGTCGATGTGGTGCATCTGCGGCACCTTGTTCTTTTTGTCGTAGAGTTTGATCTCGCCCTGCTCGAACCAGACGTTGCTCGTGTCGTAGCGACCGTGGTTTTCGTACACCGTCATCAGCCCCGGCTGGCCGGAGCGCAGGAAGAAATCGCCGACGGCACGATAGTCCACCGGCAGGTAGCTGTCGCCGTAAAGCACAAAAAATGCGTCGCCCAGTTTCGGCAGCGCCTGGATCAGCGCGCCCGCGGTCCCGAGCAGTTTCGGCCCGTCGAAGGCATACTCGATCTGTACGCCCCATTTCGAGCCGTCGCCATAGAGCTCGACGATTTTTTCGCCCAGGTAGCCGACGCAGAGCACCAGCCGGGTGAGCCCGGCGGCCTTGAGCAGGCGGAGCTGGTGCGAAAAAAACGGCTCGCCCGCGACCTCGACCAGCAGCTTCGGGATCTTCTCCGTGATCGGCCGCAGCCGCATGGCCATGCCGCCGGCGAGAATCGCAACGGGGAGATCAGTGGCGTTCATTTTTGAGACACGGAGGACACGGAGGGGAAACGGAGGTCACGGAGGATTGAGTTCGAACTGCATTCCAAGCCGCGGAGTTTTAACAGAAGAGAACAAAGGCAACGAAGAGATGTGCGGTCTTCCTGCCTTCGTTTCCTTTGTTGCCTCCTGCAAGAATGGTTGGGAGTTGTGGGACACTGAGGACCCCAGGTTTCGGAGCGAATCATAACAAGTCGGTCTTGCTCCGTGGCCTCCGTGTCCTCTCCGTGACCTCCGTGTCGAAGATCGAAAGTTAGTTTTGCGCCAGGACCTTCGAGCCCTCGAAGTCGAACCGGAAGCGGACTTCCTGCAGGCCTTTTTCGCGCATGGCGTGCCGGAGCTTTTTCTTGTCGCCGGCGTAGAACATCAGGAAACCGCCGCCGCCCGCGCCGATCAGTTTTCCGCCGAGCGCGCCGTTGGCCATCGCGTGGGCATACCAGTCGTTGATGTGCGCGTTGCTCATGCCGGAGCTGCGGGCCTTTTTGCGCTGCCAGTGCACGTCCATCAGCCGCGCGAATTCCTCGAGGTTGCCCTGTTCCAGCGCGGTGAGCGACTGGTAGCCGAGTTCCTTCGTGAAATGCAGGTTTTCCAGCATCGCCGGGTCGTTGTTCTTCGACTTCTCGTTTTGATCCTTGAGGATGGCCGAGGCGCTGCGGCTGTAGCCGGTGAAAAAGAGCAGCAGGTTATCCTCCAGGTTGAAGTGGGTTTCCTCCGAGATGTTGCACGGGCGATATTCCACCCGGCCATCCTTATGAAACGTGAAGGCGGTGATCCCCCCGATGGCCGCAATGTACTGGTCCTGCTTGCCGATGGGCTCGCCCAGCTTGTTCAGCTCGATCTCGCAGGCCTGCTCGGCGAGCTCGGCCGGCGAAACGATGTTCTTTTTGTGGGCGTGCAGCGCCTTCAGCAATGCCGTCGTGAAACTCCCGCTCGAGCCGAGCCCGGTGCCGCCGGGGATGTCCGCCATCGAGGTCAGCTCGAGGTGCGGATCGGTGATGCCGACGAGTTTCAGCGCCTCGCGGATGATCGGGTGTTCGATCTGGTCGACCGACTGGACGCGCTCGAGCTTCGAGTACTTGACGATGATCTCCGGCTGGAACGTCCGGTGCTTCGTGATGTAGACGTATTTGTCGATCGCGGCAGCGACGAGGAAGCCGCCAAACTCGCGGTAGTACGAAGGCAGGTCCGTCCCGCCGCCGCCGAGGGAGACGCGAAGGGGAGAGCGGGTGATGATCATTCGGGAAAAGAAGAAATCTTGGAAACGGCAAAAAGAAGAAAAGGGGGCGCGAGCAAAGAAGAAATGTTGGAAACGGCAAAAAGAAGAAACCCAAGCGCAGGGAGGAGAAAAATCTGGAATGATCGCGGTTTCTTATTTCTGCGGTTTCTTCTTTTTGCCGTTTGTGTGGGTAGCCTTCGGCCCGTCGCTTACGGCAGTTGTGAGGGATGACACTTCACGGTCACAAACCCGCCATGCTGACGGGGAAACCGCTTTGCCGGTAGACTTCCTCGACGATTTCGAGGGTGCGGATGCCCTCGGCCAGGCCGGGGGAGGGTTCGCGGCTGGTGCGGATGTCGTCGAGAAACGCCTGGGTCTCCAGGCTCCAGGAATCGTCACCACGCGGGTACTCGAAGGCGGTGGTTTCGGGCGGCCCCATTTCCGGCAGCATTTGGTAGAACGTGAGCCGCTCCGTGCCGTAGCTGCCGCCGAGCCCGTCGATCGCGACCTTCGCGTTGCGCCCGTAGATTTCCAGGGAGAAGAGATTTTTCCATTCCGTACAGCTGACGTGCAGCCAGGCCGTCTGCCCGGCAGGGGTGCGCAGCGAGAGGAACGCATTGTCGTCGACCTTCATGTCCCAGAAGTAGGTGGCCGCGTGACCCTGGACCGTCGGCAAATCCCCGAGGAACCAGCCGGCGAGGTCGATGAGATGCACGCCCTGGTCGATCAACTCGCCTCCGCCCGCCTGCGCGGGATCCGCGCGCCATTCGCGGTCGTAGCCTTTGCGTCCGCCGTGGCCGTACCGCGCCCGCAGGAACATCAGCGGTCCCAGTGCGCCTTCGTCCACCAGGGCGCGGGCTTTCTGGAGCGCGGGATGGTAACGGTGGTTATAACCGAGCCGGACGCGGGCGCCCGATTTTTTCGCGGCCTCGCGAATCGTGCGGAGCTGCGCCGCGTTGAGCGCACCCGGTTTTTCGACCAGCACATGCTTGCCGGCGCGCACGGCCGCCAGGGTGATGGGCGCGAGCGCGGCGTTGAGCGTCGCCACGACGACGGCATTGACCTCGGGGTCGGCCAGCACGGCCTGATAATCGGAGGCGGGCTTGGCGCCCGGGGCGAGCCGGGCGAGCTCGGCGGCGCGGCCGGCATCGAGATCGCAGGCATGGCGCACGGCGACGCCAGCGAGCCGGGTGAGCGCGGTGATGCGTTTGCGTCCAATGAGGCCGCAGCCGATGACGGCGAAATTAAGGGGTTGCTCGTTGCTGGCGCGGTTCATTCCGTTGCAAGAATGCCCAAGGCGAAGCTAACCCCTGCAGCGACGCAAGTGAGGTTTTGATGCAGGCGTTGAATCTGAGGGGGGGAGGGAGGTGGAGCGGCTTGTCCCCAAGCCGCTTCCGGTGCGTGGGCGCTTTCTGCCGGACGAAACGCTCACGCGTTCCGCTACCGAACCCCCCGTCATGAAATGGCGCGGCGAATACGCGGTGCTCTCCGCCCTCTGCCTGGCCATCGGCTGGTTCCACCTCTGGACCGTGCGCTCCAATGGAGATGCTTGGAAGTTCGGGCAGGAGCAGCGCGACTATTATAATCTGCTGATCGATGGCTGGCTCGACGGGCAGCTGAATCTGAAGGTCGAGGTTCCGGCCGCGTTGCTGGCGATGAAGAATCCCTACGATGGGCGGCAACGCGCGCCCGGGCTCGCACTGCACGATGCGTCGTTCCATCACGGCAAATATTATTTGTACTTCGGCGCCGGCCCCGTGGTGACATTGATGCTGCCGTTCCGCGTTCTGACCGGCATCGACCTGCCGCAGCCAGTGGCGGTGCTCATCTTCACCTATGGGGGATTCTTGACGAGCGTGGGAGTGTGGCTGGCAATTCGGCGCCGCTATTTTCCCGCTACCGGCACATGGGTGGCGGCGTTGGTCGTGCTGGCGCTGGGTTTGGCGCAACTGGGGCCGATGCTCCTGCGCCGGACCCATATGTGGGAGCTGCCGATCGGCGCCGCGTATTGCTTCGCGATGCTCACCTTGTTCGCTGTTTTCCAGTCGCTGCATGCGACGAGGCGCCGCCTTTGGTTCGCGGGCGCCGGACTTTTTCTCGGGCTCGCGATCGCTTCCCGGCCGACCTATCTGGTCGCGCTCCCTTTGCTGGCGATGCCGCTGATGGTGTGGTGGCGCGAGCAGCGTCGGATGCCATGGCGCGAAGGCGTCGCGGCGGTGGCGCCGCTCGCGGTCATCGGTCTGTTGATGGCCTGGCATAATTACGCGCGGTTCGCGCATCCGCTGCAGTTTGGCCAGGACTACCAGTTCACGCTCGATTACGAATTGGAGAACCAGCACTTCAGCCCGCGTTACGCTCCATTCAACACGTGGCGGTATTTTTTCTCGGTCGCCCAGTGGTCGAATTATTTTCCCTTTATTGCGCCGGCGAAAGTGCCGCCCATGCCTCGGGGCTATGCGGGTTGTGAAGATGCTTACGGGGTGCTGGCGAACCTGCCGCTCGCGTGGTTTGCCTTGGCGGCGCCCCTGGCCTTGTGGCGTCGTACGCCGCAGGAGCGCGCGCGGCTCGGGGCGTGGCTCGGAGCCGCCGGGGTGCTGTTTGTCAGCGCGGCCGGCATCGTGTTGTGCTTCTTCAGCTCCGTGGCGCGGTACATGCTGGAATTCACGCCGACCTTGGTTCTAATCGGGTGCGTGGGCGTGCTCGCGGTCGAGCGCTCGGTGATCGAAGCCGGCAGGACGGGCTGGCGCCTGCCGGTCAGATTGGCGTGGGGCGGGGCGCTGGTGTTTTCGTGTGCCTTTGCCGTGTTGTTCAGCCTGCAGGTCAACGGGCTGCTGGCGGAACGGAATCCGGCGGGTGCCCGTGCCGTGGCGCGGATGTTGAATCGCATCCCAGCCGTGTGGCAACGTCTGGCCGGAGCCCGGCACGGCGCTTGGGAGATGGATCTGCGTTTTCCGGCCGCCCCCGCCGGCAGCACCGAAACCGTCCTTACGATCGGAGACGCGCCGCACGTGGATCGCCTCTGGGTGCGGTACCTCGAGGGCAACCGCGTGCAGCTGGGCTACCGTCGGCCGGCGTCACCCGACATCGTCAGCCGGCCCGTGACGGTCGATTCGAGTGGGCCGCATCGCTTGCGCGTCGTCCACGGATCGTTGTTGCCCCCCGCCACGCACCCGTTTTTTGCGCCCTACACCGCGGAGGAAACAAGGCGCGGGGCGGGGCTCCTGCGGATCGAGTTGGATGGCAAACCGCTGGTGGAGGCGCAGCGGCATTTCGAGCCCGTGCCGGCGACGCGCGTGCGCGTGGCGCGCCACGCCCTCGCGGATGGCGCGTTTCCCGCCTTCACGGGCGAAGTCCGCGCGGCCCGACCCGCGGACATGATCGCCAGCGAACTCGCGCCAGGCAGCGGAGAATTTTTCCGATTGCGGCTGGCCTTCCCCCTCGAAGCGGCGGGCCGTCGGGAGCCCCTGGTTTCGATCGGCGAAGCAAAAACCGGCGGACTGGTTTTCGCGGAGTTCCTGGCGGGCGGTCGAGTGCGATTTGGCGGCTGGTTCGACGGCGCCGACGTGGGTACGAGTGACGCAGTGGACCTGGAACCTGGTCGGATTCGTGAACTGGTCGTGCGGATGGGTCCAAGCCGGGAGAACGGGCGCGGTCAGGTGCTGGTTCGTTTGGACGACACCATCGTCTGGTCGGCGGCGGGCGTGCCTTGGCCGATAAAATCAGGACCACGGGCAATGGGGCAGAATCTCGTCGCCGATCCGCGTACTCAGCCAACGTTAACGGCCCGGGTCTATAGCACGGACAGCGGAAAGCTCGGGCGAGATCCACTTTGGATGCCCGGCGACGTCGTGAATTTGTCCGTGCTCCTGCCGCGCGACCGGGCGGGCACGCGCGAGCCTTTGGTGGTCACGGGTCGGACGGGCCAGGGAGACCTGCTCGGCATCGAGTATCTCGACGCGGAGCACGGCCGGTTCTTTTTCGACCACTGGGGAAGTCCGGTGCTCAATAGCATTCCAGTGCGCCTGGATTTCGCCAACGCGCAGGAAATTTCGGTGCAGATGGAGTCGCTTCGAGTCACGGCGGAAGCGAAGCCGCGGCCGGAGCGGGCCGGCACGCTGAGAGTAAAGCTGAACGGCCGCGAAGTCTGGGAGCAGCCCGCGACCTTCTACGCCGCGGACCCGGAGGAGATCGCGGTGGGCCGCAATCCCATCGGGGGCAGTCACGCGGGGCCGCGCTTTACCGGGGAGCTGCTGCTGGCAACCCGCGGGTCGCCCTGACGGCGTGCAATTGGGATTGCCGCGATCCGTCGGCCGCCATCCTCATCGCAGCGTGACGCAGCTTTCCCCGCC
>JBKJRG010000219.1:0-13315 GCA_046594805.1 Opitutaceae bacterium
CGCGAAGCGCGGCCAGCCGCTGCAGCCGTTCAAGGCGCCCACCGGCCCCGAGGGTCGCCAGGTCTCGCAGGATTTCCAGAAGGCCGAACTCGAGAAATCGATCACATTTCTCCGGCAGGAAATTGGGCTGGGAGTAAGAACCTGACCTGCGTTGGTCCCGCCAGAGACCTCAGCTGGATTTCTTGAGTGCCGGGCTCATTCCACCTGGGGATATGCAACCGCCGCGGACAACGTTTCGCGTCGTTCGCCACGCGCCCGCCACGTCCGAAACACATCGGCACAACCGAGCGCCAAGCCAACCAGCCAATAGAACGGATCAATCACGTAGTCCCAGCAATTTTGCGATTCCAGCGCTTCCAATCGGTAGGCGATCAGCGCGCCGAGGAAGAGCAGGCCCAACCGGTTGCCGCACGCCAGCAAGAGCACGGTGAAGGCCGCCAGCCCTCCGACGGCGACCTCTCTATGCCAGCCCCAATAATAAAGATCGATCGTCCCGAAAAACCACGGGTGTAGGTACAGCACGGTCCCTGCGACCGCGCCGAAAATCCAGGTGGCGCGCCAGTCCGCCGGCCCAAGGATCGAAACGCCGCCGAGGTGCCGCCAGAGCGCCGCACCAATCATGCCCAGAATCGGCAGACTTGGATTGGGGAAAAAACTGAACGCCCAGCTCCAAAGCGGCACCCCGCTGAGGGGCGCGAACAGCAGGACCGCGGTGGCGATCCCTGCGCCCACTTTCATGCCCGGCCCGCGCCGGCCACGGATGAGACGGGTTCCCACCCACAACAGTCCCAGCCAAAGCGCCCCGGCGCAGACGAGGACCGAGAAAATCGGCTCAATCGAGCCTTTCATGGCGTCGCCTCCTTCTGCGCCAGGGAGCGCCCCGCCAGCCAGGCCACGTTGAATTCCACGTGCTTGATCCGTTCGCGTTGCCAGGTGTAGGTGAGGTGAATCCGCCCGTGCTGGTCCTCGACCAGACAGGGATAGGAAAATTCCTGGCGCACCCCCGCCTCGATAATCGGCCCAAGCTGCCACGTTTGCCCATGGTCGGCCGACAGCGCGAGCCGCAGGTTTTCCCGCCCGGTGTCCGCGTGATTGTAGACCAGCAACACGCGACCATCGCGGAGCCGGAGGGCATCGACGGCCGCGTCGGGATTCGGCAGTCGACTCGGCTCGGCGCCGGACCAAGTCCAGCCGTTGTCCTCGGAATAGGATGTGTGCAACCGGCGGCCACCGTCGCCGCAATCGCGCAGCATCATCAACACCCGGTCCCCGTCGAGCGGCACCAGCGTCGGCTGGATGAAGCCGGCCTGGCTGGACAAGTTGCGCATCCGGTAATCCAACACACTGCCATTCGCCCCCGGGGTGAGCCAGAGCATCTGGGGAAACTGCATCGCGAGCTCGTGATACACCGGCAGCCCGATGCGTCCGTCGCTGGCGTGAATCGGCTTGTTGCGCACCAACGAGCTGAGGTTGAGGAACGGGTTGAGCGTCAGCCGCCGGCTTTCGCTCCAGGTGCGCCCTTCGTCGCGCGAGGTCTTCACGTTCAGCGCGCTCCCGGACCATCCGCCGACCGTCACACTGACGTAGATCATCCAAAGCAGGCCGGAGCGGTCCGGAAAGATGACGGCGTTGCCGACCTTCTTGACCAAGCGGTCGAGTTCGCTCTCCGCCATCGCGCGATCGACGACGGTACGCGGCGCCGCCCATTCCCGGGTCCCGGTCGCCAGCCGCGCGGTAAACAGCGCCACGTCGGCCGCCCCTTCGCGCGAGCCGCCATACCAGACGGCGAGGATATCCCCGCTGGGCAACGCGCAGATCACGCTGCTGTGGGCCGAAGCGGTGTGCCGGTGCGGCGTGACCCACGACTGCCGGAAATACGGCACCGCGTCCGTCAGGTCGGAAATCAGCGCGGGGCCGCGCACCGGCGCCATTCCGGCGGGAGCGACGATGCCGCCGCGGTTCACATCCGAGATCGCCACCGCGGCGATTCCCAGCGTGACAGCGATCAGCCCAACGCGGTGCCGCACGGCGAGCCGGCGGGCAGGCGCCTTTGGCAGGGGTGATTCGGGAGGGAGCGACGGCATGGTGGAGCCTAACGGCTAATCGAACTTTCCGGCAATTTCAGCGGGGGGGACTTTTTATTGTGCCGCAAAAGGTACCGCGCGGTCTCGTGGAATGCCTGGGCTAGCAGCTTGTAGTCATCACGCAGCGGCGCGACGGCGCCCGGCGGTGGCGGCGTGGCAAAATCCGCCCACACAAAATCCTCGCGGCCACCCTCGCGTTGGTGGTTGCCGAACCACGGGCTCCGGATCACGCCCATCGATTTGTTGTGGTGGTCGATCACGAAAGCGACGTTGTCCTGCGCGCCGTCCGCCGCCACGGGCCGGAGCAGGTCGCGGCCCAGGCCATTGTTGCGGTACGAGATGCCGGCGAGGCCCGCCACCGTCGGCAGGACATCCACCATCGAGGCGACGACGTGCACGCGCCGCGGCGCCAGGAGCTTCGGCGCATAGAACAGCAACGGGACGTGGTAGCACGTCAGGCTTTGTTCGGTCCACGCGGGCGGAAACATCGTCCCCGCATTGCCACCAATGCCGTGATCACCGATGAAGACAAAAATCGTGTCGTCGAAATAAGGTTCCGACCGCGCCGTCTCCACGAACTTCCGAAAGGCGTAGTCGGTGTAGCGAAACGCGTTGAGTTCGGCGAGCGATTCGAATCCGCCGCGCTTCAGCGTCTCCAGCGGCACCTCCACTTTTTGGAACGCCCCGAGATCCTCCTTCGGGATGGTGTAAGGGCGATGGTTGTCGGCGGTCTGGATGACGGCGAAGAAGGGCTTCGTCTGCGTGCGCAGCACCTTGTTCGCCTCGAGAAACAGGTTCTTGTCGCTGATCCCCCACACATCAATCCGCGGCGAGTCGTAGCTGTCCTCCTCGTAGAGCTTGAGCCCCGTGATGTTGTTGGTGAGGAGCCCGCGGATATTCGCCCAGCTCGCACTGCCGCCCAGAAAGTAGAATTTCTCGTGGCCCTCGAAATCGTTGATGATGGTGTGCTGGTCGACCAGCGCGGGATTGCGGCTCGCGGTTTCCATTGGCTCCACATCCGGAATGCCGGTGATGGTCGCCCAAACTCCGCGCGCGGTGCCGACGTGAGGCGTGAAGCAATTGTCGAAAAATACTCCCTGCCGGCAAAGCTCCGCGAAAAACGGCGTGGTATCGAGCGGGTTGCCCCACATCGAACTCTTGTAACCGCTGAACGATTCGCAAAGGACGAGAACGACATTGGGAGCCCGCCCGGATTTGACGGTTGCCGCAAGCCCCCCACGCGGCGCGATGCGGCGCTCGAACGACAATAGCCCGGGATCGGGCGTCGGCACCCCGAGGTAGGCGCTCATCCGCGGATAGTACGCCCGAACCTGGGCGACGTCGTAACCCGACCGGCGAAATGTCAGTGAGCTGAGGAAGGACTGGAAAGGATTAAGCGCGAGGTTGGCGCTGGCGTCATTCCGCAGCTTAAAAGCGTCGCTCCAGCGCAGCGGATATTGCGCGGCCCGGCCAAAGATCCCCAGGACGCACAACGCGAGCACGCCGACGAACCAGCCGATGCGCACGGACCGGCGCGCTGGCGGCAGCGCGGCGGCGGCGCGCCGCTGCAGCCAGCGCGTGATCGCCACAAACGCGACGACGGCGAGCCCCATCCCGAGCGCGATCCGAACCAGGGGATAGGTTTGCCACGCCATGCCGGCGGAAATCCGCGTGTCCGCCAGAAATCCGAGCGCCGAGGCGTTCAACCGCTGGTTGAGATAACGGTAATGCAGGAAATCGCCGGCGTATAAGCCAATCAGGAGCGTCCCAAATCCGCCGAGCAGGCACAGCCAACCGCGCCGGGCCCAGACGCTCCTGTAGGGATCGAGGAATGGAATGCTGCCGAGCACGAGCAAAGGCAGCAGGGCGCTCGCGACCACGCGCGCATCGAAGCGCCATCCCAACCAAAACGCCGGCGCGGCCTCGACGAGCGTCAGCTGGCGGTGGTGGAAGGCGACGTACGTGCCGACGCGCAGCGCAGTCATGACCGCGAGGAGAAAGATTGCCAGAAAGACAATCCACCGGATCAGAAGGGGAAACTGCGGGACGAATGATCTCGAGGGAGTGATGGCGAGCGAGGGATCGGGCACCGGGTAGCGAACGGGAGCACCAGCAAGCAAAAGCTGGAAGCTGCCGCCAACGGCCCGTTGGGAGAAACAAGTGAAAACTGGACACGCGGGCCCCATGGCGCGCAGCGCGGCTTGCATTAGTTCCTGAACCTCCGACGGGCGTCAATGGCGGAACCGGACCAAACCGATTGCAATACCAGTGGGACGTCCGCGTTACCCTAAATTCCATCCTTTGCGGCAGGCGAAAGACTCGGTACCTCTACCGGACCCCGTTTATTCTCCCCATGAACCGCCGTCATTTCCTCCAATCCTCCGCCGCGGCGACTGCAGTCGCCACACTTCCCTTCAACGTCCGCGCCGCGGAGAAATCAGGCGGCGGCAAATTCCGCACCGCCCTCATCGGCTGCGGTTGGTGGGGCAACAATATCCTGGGCGAGGCGATGGCCAGCGGGGCGTGCGAAGTGGTGGCACTCTGCGACGTCGATGCCCGCCAGTTCGAACCGACCCAGGCCAAAATCCGCGCCGGCACCGGCGACAGCCCGAAACTCTTCAAGGATTACCGCGAAATGCTGGACCAGGTGAAGCCGGACATCGTCATCGTCGGCACGCCCGACCACTGGCACGCGCTGCCGATGATCGCCGCGGTCAAGGCCGGGGCGCATGTATATGTCGAGAAACCGATTTCGCACACCATCGCCGAGGGCAGCGCCATGGTGAAGGCCGCCCGCGCGAGCGGCCGCGTCGTACAGGTCGGCACGCACCGGCGCGTTTCTCCGCACAATGTCAGCGGCCGCGACTTCATCCGCTCCGGCAAGGTCGGCGACATCGGCATGGTGCGCTGCTTCGTGCACTACGGCGGCGGCCCGGAAAAAGCACTGCCGACCGTGGCCGTGCCGAAGGAGCTCGATTGGGACACGTGGTGCGGCCCGGCGCCGTTGCGCCCCTTCAATGGCGGCGACCCGCGCGCGCCGTCGGAGGGCGCGGGCAATCGCGGGATCCATCCGCGTGGTTTTCGCAACTACCTCGATTACGCCAATGGCACGCTCGGAGATTGGGGCATTCACTGGCTCGACCAGATCCTGTGGGTGACGGGCGAGAAATTCCCGAAACGGATTTATTCCGCCGGCGGACGCCCGATTGCCGGCCCCGCGATCTCGACGGCCAACGAACAGACGACGGATGCGCCCGACCACCAGCTCGCCACGTTCAGCTTCGATACGTTCAACGTGCAATGGGAACATCGCCGCTTCGCCGGCAATGCCACCGACAAGGGCGAGAACGTCGGCTGCTATTTCTACGGTACCAAGGGCATCTTCCACATCGGCTGGCAGAAGGGCTGGACCTTCTACCCGACCAACGCGAACGAGGCGCCGGTTTCCATGGCGCCGCAGCTCAACGCGCCCGATTCGCAAAACATCAAGGAGCTTTTTGCCGATTTCCTGAACGCCATTCGCACCGGGACCAAACCCCTGTGCGACATTGGCGAAATCCAGCTCGCCACCAACATGGCGCTGCTCGGCATGCTTTCATTCAAGCATGGGCGTAGCATCGATTGGGACGGACAGAAAATCGTCGGCGACGATGCTGCGAACAAACTGCTGCGCCGCCCCTACCGCAAAGGTTGGGAGTACCCAACATGACCCGCATTTTTTCCCGTCTCCGGCTTTGGTCACTTGGTTTGTCGCTCGGCATCGCCGGCCACCTCCCGGCAGCCGACACGCCGGCCCCCCGTTGGAACATTCTGTTTTGTTTCGCGGATGACTGGGGCCGTTACGCCAGCGCGTACGCCAAGGTCGACGGCCGGCCTTCGCTGAATGACGTCATCAAGACGCCCAACGTCGATCGCGTCGCGCGCGAAGGGACGCTCTTCCGGAACGCCTTCGTCAACGCGCCCTCCTGCACGCCGTGCCGCAGCTCCCTGCTGTCGGGCCGCTACTTCTTCAACACCGGGCGCGGCGCCATCCTGCGTGGCGCGGTCTGGGATGAATCGATTCCGAGTTTTCCCCTCATGCTCCGCGATGCGGGGTACCACATTGGGAAGAGTTACAAGGTGTGGAGTCCCGGCACGCCGGCCGACGCCCCCTTCGGCGGCCAGCGCTACGCGTATCAGCAATCCGGCGGCGACCCGAACAATTTTTCCGAGCGCGCCACCGAGCGCGTCAAGGCCGGCCAGACTGTCGCCCAGGCCCGCGACGAGATTCTCGCGCAGGTCCGTGGCAATTTCGACGCGTTCCTCGCCGATCGAAAACCCGGCCAGCCGTGGCATTATTTCTTCGGCGCCACCACGACGCATCGCACGTGGATCAAAGGCTCCGGCAAGGCGCTCTGGGGCATCGAGCCGGATCGGCTCAAGGGCAAGATGCCCGCGTTTCTCCCGGATGTGCCGGAAATCCGCGAGGACGTCGCCGACTATCTTGGCGAAGCCCAGGCGTGGGATTCCTATATCGGCGTGCTCCTCGAGCGCCTCGAGGCCGCGGGTGAGCTCGAGCGCACACTCGTGGTCATCAGTGGCGACCACGGGATGCCGGGCGTTCCTTCCGGCAAGTGCAACCTCTACGACCACGGCGTCGCCGTCGCCCTCGTCGCCCGGGTGCCCGGAGGCAAGGCCGGCCGAATCGTGGACGATTTTGTGTGCCTCCCCGACTTGGCGCCGACCTTCATGAACGTGGGCGGAGCGACGCCGCCTGCGGGACTGTACGGACGCTCGTTGCTGCCCATCCTGCGTTCGGAAAAAACCGGCCAGGTCGAGGCTGACCGCACGTGGGTCATCACGGGCCGGGAACGCCACGTCGACGTCGCGCGCGAGGGCAACCTCCCCTACCCGATGCGCTCCCTCCGCACGCGCGATTTCGTTTACATTCGCAATTTTGCCGCCGACCGCTGGCCCATGGGCATGCCGGGCCGCGCGCTTGAACGCGCCTCGTTCGACACGGGAGCGTTGGAATCGGACACTCGCGTCGGTTTCGCCGACATGGATGCCAGCCCGACCAAGGCCTGGCTGGTGGCGCATCGTGAAGACCCGCAGTGGAAATGGCTCTACGAACACGCCTTTGGCCGCCGTCCCGCCGAGGAACTTTACGATCTGCGCAAAGATCGGGACCTGATTAAAAATGTCGCCGCGGATCCGGCCTATGCGGGGACTCGGGCGAAGATGGCGGACCAGCTCATGAAAACCCTGGTTGACGCCAAAGACCCCCGCGTGACCGGCGATGGCCTGACCTTCGAACGCGCGCCCTTCATCGCGATCCAGGAAGATCCGCCGACCAAAAAAGGCGGGAAAAAAGGCGGCGGCAAATTATAGGCCGCGTCGTTTCTGTTCTTGGCCGCCGCGGCCGGAGCGGCGGGTTTCCAACCGCCGAGAACCGATCCGTCGACCGGTAGCGGGCGGTGAGGAAGCCGCCCCTCCGCCGGCAAACAACTCCGTCCTAGTTTCCCGCCCGGCTGACCTTGGTTTCGATCGAAACCTCGCGGATTCCGGCGCAAGTGCTCCGTCGTAGGGGCGTCGCTGGCCGGAGACGTATTGAACGAGGCCCGAACGGAGACCAGAGTTGCCAACCCTCACGGCGAAACCAAGCTGCCGCGATGCGTACCCTTTCCCGCCTTGCCGCCGCGGCGCTCGCGTTTGCCCCTGGACTCGACGCCGCCGATGTCTCGTCCGCCGACCGCATCAAGGAGCACATCAGAATTCTTGCCTCCGATGAGTTCGAGGGGCGCGCCCCCGCCTCCCCCGGGGAGGACAAGACGGTTAAATATCTCGTCGATGAGTTTAAGAAGCTGGGACTGAAACCGGGCAACCCGGACGGCAGCTTCATCCAGTCCGTGCCGATGGTCGGCATCACCACGACGCTGCAGACCACCTTCAACGCCGGCGCGGCGAAACTGGAACCGCAGCCCATGACCGAGTATGTCGCGCGCACCACCCGCGCCGTGCCCCGCCTCGCGCTGCCGAACACCGAGGTGATTTTCTGCGGCTACGGCGTCAAGGCGCCGGAGTTCAAATGGGACGACTTCAAGGGCGTGGATGTGCGCGGCAAGACCATCGTCGTCCTGGTCAACGATCCGCCGCAGGCCGATCCGAAGGATGCCACCCGGCTCGATCCCGCGATGTTCAAGGGCAAGGCCATGACTTATTACGGCCGGTGGGATTACAAATACGACCAGGCCGCGGCGGTCGGCGCGGCGGCCTGCCTCATCGTGCACGAGACGGGACCGGCCGGTTATCCCTTCGCCGTGCTCGGCAGTCGGTGGGGACAGGAGGAATTTGACCTCAGCACGCCTGACAAGAACGCCGGCGCAGTCGGCGTGCAGGGCTGGATCACGGCGGATTTCGCCCGGAAGTTCTTCCAGGCGGCCGGACAGGACTACGACAAATTAAAGGCCGCCGCGAATAACCCCGACTTCAAGCCGGTGAAGATTTCCGCGCAGGCCAGCTTCACGCTCGAGAACAAGCTCCGCGACGTGGCGTCACGCAACGTCATCGCGAAGCTCGAGGGCGCGCGCACCAAGAATGAATATGTCGTCTACACCGCGCACTGGGATCACCTCGGCCGCGACTCCCGGCTCAAGGGGGACCAGATTTTCAACGGTGCCTTCGACAACGCCTCCGGCACGGCGGCATTGGTGGAAATCGCCGCCCGCTTCGCCGCCCAGCGGCCGGCGCCGCGGCGCACCATCCTGTTCCTCGCTGTGACCGGGGAAGAGCGCGGCCTGCTCGGCGCCAAGTACTACGCCGAGCAGCCGCTCTACCCGCTCGCGCGCACGCTCGCGAACATCAACATGGATCGCATCCAGGTGTTCGGCCGCTCGCGCGACCTCGAGGTCATCGGCTATGGCAACTCCACCATCGACGATCTCGCTGGCGCGATTCTCTCGCGTTCCAACCGCGTGCTCATCCCCGACACGATGCCGGAAAAGGGGTATTTCTACCGCTCGGATCATTTCGAGTTCGCGAAGCAGGGTGTGCCCGCGTTCTACAGCAAATTCGGCAAGGACCTGCTCGACCGGCCCGGCGTGGGCGCCAAGCTCGATGACGAGTACACGGCCAACGACTACCACAAGGTGTCCGACGATCAGAAGGCCAACTGGGATTATTCCGGTGCGGTCGAGGACGTGAAGTTCCTCACCGAGCTCGGCACCACCATTGCGAATGGCGACAAGTGGCCGGAATGGAAACCCGGCACGGAGTTCAAGGCCAAGCGCGACGCGTCGTTGAAGAAGAAATAATTTGGCGGCGGAGTGTCCCCACCCCCGCCAATCGCCAGATTTGTTGGAGGCGGGGATGTCCCCGCCGCGGGGCGAAGACGGGAGTGCTTCGCATTCTCCTCAATTAGCCAGGCGGCACTCTGCTTAAAACGTCCCTTTCAACCCCACGGTCCACAATGAGCCGAAATCTTCCCGTTGCCGGAACTGGGCGTGGGCGGGCGTGCTGGGTCCGGCGCGCTCGAAATCCTCGGTGGCATCGCCGAGGTTGCGCATGCTGCCGAAGACGGCGATCCGTTTGTAGAACGTGTATTCGCCGCTGAGGTCGATGTAGAGCCGCTTGGAACCCCATTCGAAGGTGCCTGGTTCAATGCCCCGACCGGTGATCAAACCCCGCCGCTGGCGTCCCTTGTAGTTCCAGTTCATGCGCACATTGTATTTCGGGCGGGAGAGACTGATGCCCCAATTATAAATTCGGGGGACAAATCCCGAAAAATTCGTGACGGCGACCCCGGTGGCGCGAGTGGCGGTGGTGTTGGCAAAAACCTGCACCCCACGCCCCCACGAAGGCAGGAACGTGAGGGCTTGCTTGTATTCGAATTCCACTCCCTCCATGCGCACCCGGCTGTCCAGATTGTAATTGGTGGAAACAGGAAACTCCCCGTACTCCTCCGGATCGAGGCCGTAGAGAGCGAGAAACTGTGGGGTCGCGGGAAAAATAATGCCGCCAAAGAAATTCTCGAAGTCCCGCCGAAAGGCCCCGATGGAGATCTGTCCGACGCGCTGAAAGTAGTATTCGAACCTGACCTTGGTCGTCTTGGCACTCCATGCCTTGATGCCCGCATTGTTCACAGCGATCCGGTTGCTGGTGGTGTTCGGCGGTTGTTCGGTGTCGGGCAGGGTAAGCCCCCCGGCGTACTGGTTGAAGTCAGGACGGCCGATCGAATAATAATAGGCCACGCGCCCGATCAGATTTTCGCGCAGGTTGTAGCTGACATTGATGTTCGGAAACCAACGCAGGTACTCTTTATTCACGCTTTGCTTGCGATCGAGCAGCGTGAGGCGCGAAACCCCCAGCGCATTGGAGGTCGGCTCGATCAGCACCGGGAGGGG
The DNA here is from genome assembly GCA_046594805.1 of Opitutaceae bacterium. GTDB lineage: Bacteria > Verrucomicrobiota > Verrucomicrobiia > Opitutales > Opitutaceae > ER46. The sequence goes on from JBKJRG010000219.1 coordinate 10,466, forward strand.
CAGCCGATTGTTACCCAAGACCAGGTTGCCATTGGCATCGCGCTGGAAGATGACCTCGCCCCGGGCGTCACGAAGGTAATTGCCGGTCGGATCGGTCAGCGGCCCCTGGGCGCTGACATTGGTCTGCTCCGCGCGCAGCCCGCCAACGAACTTGAGTCGTCGGTCGAAGAAGGCGATATCACCGCGGATATAGGCCGAGGAGATGATTTCCGCCGCGCGTTTCGACAGATTTACCGCGTTGCGGTAGGCGGAGTTCTCATTGACGGTGAAATATTCGGGATGCGCCTTGTAGTATTCCCAGGCTTTATAATTGCTCAGCCATTGGATCCGGGGAAACCCGTACGGGCCGTAGCGCTGGGAAAAGACCTCGTCGAGCAGGAACGCTGCGCCGTCGTCGCTCGGCAGCGTGTCCGTGGGCGCGGTCACGGAGCGCCCGTCCGCCCCCAGATGAGTGTACGGCACACTGCCCCCGCGGATGTCGCGCGCCGATTCGCGAATCTCGCCGCCCACCTTGAGCGAGACCGGCAACCGGCGAAGGTCGAAATCGCGGCGGAGGTTGGCGAAAGCGCTCCGCTGCAGATCCGACGACTCGCGGAAATCGCTGCTGTTGGTGTTGAGATAATATGAATTGAGATTGTACGGGTCGATCGGCGCTCCCGTGCTGCCGTCCGTCACTTCGATCCGGCCGGGCCGCAGGTAAAAGATGTCGCTGAATCGCACGGTCACGTTGCCCCGGCGGGCGGACGCCCCGTTGAAGAATCCTTTATCGATGTCGCGATAATGATTGCTGGCGTGGGAATAGCCGGCCCCCACGTCGGCTTTCCAGATCGGGCCATCGTGGTAATACCGCATGGTCGGCATGAAGGTGGTGCCGGCTTTCTGCCGGGAACCGTTCCCCACGCTGATGGCGCCAAAGCCCGTGTCGCCGTTGGTTTCCCGCGTGGAAAAATTCCCGGGCAGCACGCGGCCGGTGTTGAAGGAAAGCGTGCGGTTGTTGAACGTGGCGTCGAAAAACGCGTATTGAAACGAGAAGGAGACCCGGTCGTTGCGCGTGAAGCGATAGTCGAGCGTCGTGCCGACCGACGAACGCGTGGTCAATTTGGTGCCGTCGCGCACCGCAAACTCGGAAAGGTACGGCTGGTCGGGGGTGGTGTCAGGATAGCCATTCGTCGCGTTGGCGGCGACGGTCGTGGCCGCGCCGGCGCCGCGCCACGTGTTGCTCATGAAATCCTGCATCGTGTACTGAGTCGAGGTGCCACCCGAGAGCGTGAAGCCGAACCGCTTGTTGACCGGGACGACCCAGGAAAAATCCATGCCCGGATGTATCTTGTAGGTGCGTTCGCGAATCGGGCCTGGGGTCTTGCGCAAGCTCCGCTCGGCGTCGCGCATCATGACATAAACGCTGCCGTTGAATTGGGGCCGCGAGCGCTCGAACGCGCCCCGCGGCACCATGTTGACGCCACCGGCCAGGGCGGAACCGGGAGACTCCGGGGTGGGTGAGTGATAAACCTCGATGCGCGCGATGTTATTGATCGAGACCTGCTCGAGTTCGACTGTTCGCGAGGTGCCGGACGAGGCGGCGCTGGCCAGATTGAAGCCGCCCACCGTGACCGGCACATTGTTGGACGGCACGCCACCCATGGAGATCGTGCGCGCATCACCTCCCACATAGTCGATGGACATGCCGGGCAGGAATTTCAGGAATTCGCCGACATTGCCCTCAGCGACATGGCCGAACTCATCCGCGGCGACCACGTTGACGATGTTGGAGGCAAACCGCTGCTCATTGATGGCGATGGCCGCTCCGTCCATTTCCTTCGAGGTGGAGACGATGAACTGGTCGAGCTTCACCGTACCGGAATCGGTCACCGCCGGTTTCGCGTCGGCGTCGGCGAGATTGAAGTCCTGCTGCGCAGTCTGGCCGGGCCCCACCGCCACGACCCTCAGCTGCGGCAGGAGACCGGTATGAAAAACCCGGACACGCATCTCGCCGGCCGGGACGTTGACGAGGCGATACTGCCCCGTGCTGTCCGTGAACGTCTGGAGCCCCGTGCCCTCGACCGTCACGCGGGCCTGGTTGAGGTATTCCCCATTGCGGGTGTTCAACACCCGGCCCTCGATTGTGCCGCCGGACTGCTGTGCGCGGGCGCGGTCGGACAAAAGTCCAAAGCCGACCACCGCCAGGCAGAGGCCAATGAAAAGATTGAAACGAAAAGGGGCGGGCATGGTGGCGGGGTTCAGGTTGGAGGAAAACCCTTCAGTGGTTAGCCAAAAGGATAACTGCGCGTTGGAGCCGCAGGGTGGGTCAGCGCCAAGACTCATGCGGCGTCGCGCAGGCGGCTCAATGAGAAAATCACCGGAGACTTTTTTCATCGAGAGGGAGCGTCCCCCACTGGGCGGATTCCCGGCCCGAGGGCACATGCTCGCCTCCCGAGCCGCCCCGGCCGCTTCCCGCGCTTGCGGATCCGCGTGCCGGACATTCCATTTCGCCATGCCCAGTCCTCGGTTACTCCTCCCTACCCTGTTGACCGCACTGCTCATCGCTGTCGGCTGCGGTCGGAAAGGCGGCCCGCCGGCCAACGCCTCCTCCGCGAAGCCCGCCAGCGGCGCCGCGATCAAAATCCTTCACTTCGGCAATGGCGCCGAACCGCAGGACATCGATCCGCAGACGGTCACTGGGGTGCCCGAACACCGGCTCCACCTCACGTTTTTCGAGGGGTTGGTCGCGGCGGATCCGCAACAGAAACCGACGCCCGGCGTCGCGGAAAAATGGGACATCTCGCCGGACGGGCTGGTGTACACCTTCCATCTCCGGGCCGACGCGAAGTGGTCGAACGGCGAGCCGGTCAC
>JBKJRG010000075.1:0-5470 GCA_046594805.1 Opitutaceae bacterium
CTGCCCGAACCGGAATTCGGGCAGGACAAGGCGGTGCATGTAGCACCGCGCACAACCACCGAGGAACTCCTGGTCGACATCTGGTGCGATGTGCTCGGCCTGAAGCGAGTGGGGGTGAACGACAACTTCTTCGCGCTGGGCGGCCATTCCCTCCTCGCGACGCAGGTTATCGCCCGCGTGCACGACACTTTGAATGTTGAACTTTCAATGCGCCAATTCTTCGTCGCGCCCACCGTCGCCCGGATGGCTCCGCTCATCGAGGAAGCCCTGATTGAGGAAATCAAAGCCGGTGTCAGCCCTGACGCCGATGGAGTGGACGGCGAAATGCTGATCTCAGCCAAGGAGTGATCATGATGGTCAAAGACGAAATCCAACCGTCCCGAATGGAGCTCACTGGCCCCCAGCGCGCCCTCCTCGAGGAGAGGCTGCAACGCGCCCGCCAGATGGGCAACAAGACGGCGGAGCCGCGCTCGTCCATTCCGCGGCGCACCACCAACGAGCAGATCCCCCTGTCCTTTGCGCAGGAGCGGCTCTGGTTCCTCGATCAGCTCGAGCCCGGCAGCCCCGTCTACAACGTGTGCCAGGCGGTCCGGCTGAAGGGCACGCTCGATGTCAACGCGCTCGAGAAGGCGCTGAACGAAATTGTCCGGCGTCACGAAATCCTGCGCACGAACTTTGTCGCGACCGATGGCAGTGCCGTGCAATCGATCGTGGAGAGCCGCACCCTGTCGATGGCGGTGGTCGATCTTTGCGAATGGCGGGACGGCACCGCACTGGAAGAGCTCGATCGCCGGCTGCAGGTGGAGTCGCGCCGGCCGTTCGATTTCACCGTCGATTTGCTGCTGCGCGCGCTGCTCGTCCGGACCACCCCGACGGAGCACACGCTGCTCCTCACGATGCACCACATCATTTCGGATGGGTGGTCGATTGGCATTCTCTTCCGGGAGATTGCGGCGCTCTACACCTCCTTCTGCACCGGCCAGCCCTCGACGCTGCCGGAACTGCCGGTTCAGTTCGCGGATTTCGTGCTTTGGGAGCGCGAAAACCTCCAGGGCCCGGCGGTGGAGAAACCCCTCGCTTATTGGAAGAAACTGCTCGGCGGCACGCTGCCGGTCCTGGAGCTGCCGGTGGATCATCCCCGGTCGATTGCGCCCATGTCACGCGGGGCGGCCCAAAACGTGCAGCTGCCGCGTCCGCTGACCAATGCGCTCAAGGCGCTCGGGCAGCAGGAGGGCGCTACGCTCTTCATGACGCTGCTGGCGTCATTCCAGGTGCTGCTGCACCGCTGGACCGGCCAGGACGACATCGTGGTTGGCTCGGCTGTGGCCGGCCGCCGCAAGGTCGAGCTCGAGAAATTGATCGGGTTCTTCGTGAACACGCTGGTTTTCCGCGGCGACCTCACGGGCAACCCGTCCTTCCGCGAACTGCTCGGCCGCGTGCGGGAAAGCGCTCTCGGCGCGCTCGCGCACCAGGATTTGCCCTTTGAGCGCGTGGTTCGCGAGCTGCGGCCGGACCGCACCGTGAGCCGCAACCCGCTTTTCCAGGTGATGTTCGTGCTGCAAAACGCGCCGATGTCGCCGACCGATCTTCCGCGGCTCAATGTCGAGCTGCTCGAGATTGATACGGGCACCGCGAAGTTCGATCTGACCCTGTCGATGATGGAAACGCCGCAGGGGCTCCGCGCCTCGCTCGAGTACAACGCCGATCTCTTCGAACTCGGTACGATTGCCCGGCTGCTCGGCTGCTTCCAGACGCTGCTCGAAAGCCTGATCGCGCAACCGGATCAGAAGATTTCCCGCCTCTCGCTGCTCACTCCCGCCGAACGCCACCAGCTGCTTTCGGGCTGGAACCAGACGACCACCGACTGCCCGCGTGATAGCACCATCGCGGAACTTTTCGAGGAGCAGGTCGCGCGCACCCCGCAGGCCACGGCGTTGGTTTTCCAAGGCGAGAAGCTGACCTACCGCCAGCTCGACGCCCGGGCCAATCAGCTCGCGCGCCGCTTGCAGCAACTGGGTGTCCAGCCCGACCGGTTGGTGGGCGTCTGCATGGAGCGGTCGTTGGAGCTGATCGTTGCCCTCGTCGCCATTCTCAAGGCTGGCGGGGTATACGTTTCGCTCGATCCGGCCTATCCGCGTGAGCGCCTGGCGTTCATGCTGGAGGATACCCAGGCGTCGGTGCTCCTGACGCAGGGCAAACTCCGGGCCACGGTCGAATCTTTTGTGGGCGAACAGACCAGGCGCAATGGCGCGGCGCCCGCCGAAATCCTTTGTGTCGACACCGACTGGGGCTCCTGCGCCACCCTCAGCGATGCGCGCGTCGTTTCCGGCACGCACGGAGACAACCTCGCGTATGTCAGCTACACCTCCGGCTCGACCGGAAAGCCCAAGGGCGTCTGCATCCCGCATCGGGGCGTGGTGCGCCTGGTGAAGGGGACGGACTTTGCCCGTTTCGACGCGGACGAAGTCTTCCTTCAGTTTGCTCCCATCGCCTTCGATGCCTCCACGCTCGAGATCTGGGGTGCGCTGCTCAACGGCGGCCGTCTCGTGGTCTTCCCGCCCGGCCCGACTTCCCTCACCGATCTCGGGGCGGTGATTGAGCAGAGCGGGGTCACGACGCTCTGGCTGACGGCGGGACTTTTCCACCAGATGGTGGAAGAGCAGCTCGACCGGCTGCGCAATGTGCGCCAGCTCCTGGCGGGCGGCGACGTCCTGTCGGTGTCTCACGTTACCCGCGCGCTCGAGCAGCTCCCGCGCACGCAGTTGATCAATGGCTACGGCCCGACCGAGAACACGACCTTCACCTGCTGTCATCGGATGACCGCGCCCCCGCTGCCGGGACGCTCGGTCCCGATCGGCCGGCCGATTGCGAACACCCAGGTCTACGTCCTCGACCAGGAAATGCAGCCGGTGCCCATGGGCGTCCCGGGCGAGCTCTACACCGGTGGCGACGGCCTGGCGCGCGGTTACCTGAACCGCGACGACCTCACAGCGGAAAAATTCGTGGCGCATCCGTTCAGCCGCGAGGCGGGCGCGCGGCTCTATCGCACGGGCGATCTCGTGCGCTGGATGCCGGATGGCAGCATCGAGTTTATCGGACGCATCGACCGGCAGGTGAAGATCCGGGGCTTCCGGGTCGAGCCGGCTGAAATCGAGGCGATCCTCACCGGTCATCCTGCGATCAAGGAATGCGCCGTGGTGGTGAGGGATGACGCGACCGGCGGCAAATGCCTCGTCGCCTACCTCGTGCCAAAGCAGTCGCCGGCCCCCGCCGCCGACACCTGGCGCATGTTCCTCGAGGAAAAAATTCCGGATTACCTCATGCCCTCCGCCTTCGTGGCGCTGGATGCAATGCCGCTCACGCCGAACGGAAAGCTCGATCTCGGCGCCTTGCCGGTCACCGACGGGAGTCGTCCCGATCTGCAGCACAAATATTTGGGCCCGCGCGATGACGTGGAGAAGCGGCTGATTGAAATCTGGGAAAACGTCCTCGGGGTACACCCCATCGGCGTGCACGATCGGTTCTTCGACCTGGGCGGACATTCGCTCCTCGCGGTGCGGATGGTGGCGCAGCTGGAGAAGAAATTCGGCAAGAAGCTCCCGGTCGCGGCCATCTTCCAGCACCGCACGGTCGAACAGCTGGCCCGCCTCTTGCGCACCGACGAGGCGCGGTATGCGCCCGTCACCTCCCTCGTGGAAATCCAGGGTCATGGCACGCGGCCGCCCGTGTACCTCGTGCACGGCGTCGGCGGCGGCATGTTCTGGGGTTACTCCAACCTCGCCCGCCATCTCGGCGCCGACCAGCCGCTCTTCGCGTTCAAGTCGCGCGGGCTCGACGGATTGCCAGAGTGGCAGACGATCGAGGAAATGGCGACCAACTACCTCGCCGATTTGCGCGCGCACCAGCCGCGCGGGCCGTATCAGATCGGTGGTTATTGCTTCGGTGGCGTGGTGGCATACGAGATGGCGCGACAACTCAAATCCCAGGGCGAGGATGTGTCGCTCCTGGCGCTGCTGAATTGTTCTCCGCCCAACACGGGTTACGAGCGGACCGACCAGCGAAGTTCGCTGCGGTGGCAGCTCAAGTTCATCAGCAACCTCGCGTACTGGCTGGGCTGCTTCCTCTTCAGCTGGACCATGCGCGAACGCAGCGAGTTCGTCCGCTGGAAGTGGAAGCTGATCCGGAAGAAGGCCAAGAGCACGTCCGTGCAGAGCGCCAAGGAGCAGCTCACGATGACCGACGTCGACGAAATGGTTAACCTGGCGGACTACTCCGACAAGCAACGCCAAGTGTGGCAGACGCACGTGCGGGCGCTGACGCGCTACCAGCCCAAGCCGTTCCCCGGCCAGGTGACGTTGTTCCGCACCCGCGGCCATTCGCTGCTCTGTTCCTTCGACCAGAATTACGGCTGGGGCGAGCTCGCACGCAGCGGGGTCGTGATGAAGATTATGCCGGGCGGCCACGGCAACATCCTCGATGAGCCGCACGTCCGCACCGTGGCGCAGTCGCTGCGCGCGTGTGTCGACGAGGCGTCCAAAATGGAGGCGAAGCCATGAGTTTTTCGCCTCCCCTGGCTGCGCCGCCGCGCCCGGCGCGGGACCGGCTCAATGCCGCCGCCCCCGCCGCCCTGCTGCGGGCGGACGAAGTCGATCTTTGGCGCGCCGACCTCGACGAGCAGCCATCCGACGTCGTGCAGTTCCTGCAAACCCTGATCTCAGCGGACGAAACGGAGCGGGCGCGCCGATTCTATTTTGAACGCGATCGCCGGCGCTTTGTGGTCGGCCGCGGTATCCTGCGTACGCTCCTGGGCAAATATGCCGATCATGCGCCGCGGGAGCTGGCGTTCCGCTACGGCGACAACGGCAAGCCGGGGCTGGCGATGAAGGCCGGCACTCCGCCGGTCTTTTTCAACGTGGCGCATTCCGAGGGCATTGCGATCTACGCCTTCACCCGCGTCGGCGAAGTCGGCGTGGACGTCGAGCGGGTGCGTGATTTGCCGGAGTGGGAGACGATTGCGGCCTCCTATTTCCTGCCCCGGGAGCTCGGCCGGATCTACGCGTGCCCGGAAGACGGTCGCCGCGAAGAGTTTTTCCGGGCTTGGACGCGCCAGGAAGCATTGTTGAAGGCCCATGGCATCGGCCTCGGAGGTGCGGTCGGTCGCGGCGCGGGCGCCCCGCGACGGGTGGGTGGGGAGGAAGAGTCCCTGCTGCCGCATTCCGCCACTGCCAGCCCGGCCTTCGCCCTGCATCCGCTCGAGCCCGCCGCCGGATTTATCGGCGCGCTGGCGGTCGGCCCGGCCGCCCGATGGGCCACCCACCTCGCCTGGTCGCCGCTTGAAACGGCCGACAGTTCAATTTGTGCCGGTCGCAGCCGGCGCGTTCGGCTCAAGTCCATTTCAGAAACTGGTCCCGTTTCCCCATGAACCTAATTCGCTTTTTCTTCCGCGGTTCGCGGTCAATGATGCTCTGCA
>JBKJRG010000081.1:0-2612 GCA_046594805.1 Opitutaceae bacterium
CGGTCGACGGCGATCCGCCCGCGGCTTATCGCTACACCGAGGCCCGGCTGCGGAACATCGCCGAGGATCTGCTGAAATATATCGAGGAGGACACGGTCGATTTCGTCCCCAATTACAAGGAGTCGACCACCGAGCCGACGGTCCTGCCGTCCGCGCTGCCCAACCTGCTGATGAACGGCTCGACCGGCATCGCGGTCGGCATGACGACCAATATTCCGCCGCACAACCTCGACGAAATCATCGAGGCCACCTGCGCCATCATCGACAATCCGCGCATCTCCGTCGACGAGCTCTGCAATATGATCAAGGGACCGGATTTCCCGACCGGCGGCATCATCTCCGGCCGCGAGGGCATCCTCAGCTACCTGAAAACCGGCAAAGGCATCGTCCGCACCCGCGGCAAGGCCCACACCGAGGAATTGAAGGGCGGCATGGAACAGATCGTCATCACGGAGATTCCGTACAACGTGAACCGTAACACCCTCGTGCTGCGGATCGCCGAGCTGGTGGGCGACAAGCAGATCGACGGCATCCGGGACCTGCGCGACGAATCCGACGAGAACACGCGCATCGTGATCGAGCTGAAGCGCGGCGAGCAGGCCAAGGTGGTCATCAACCAGCTTTTCCAGAAGACCGCGCTCGAATCCTCCTTCGGCGTCACCCTGTTGGCCCTGGACAAGAAGCGGCCGAAGCAGATGAACATCAAGGAAGTGATCGAGTGCTACGTCGAGCACCGGCGGGACGTCGTCACCCGCCGCACCAAGTTCCGCCTGAAGGAAGCGGAGGATCGCGCGCACATCCTCGAAGGCTACATCATCGCCCTCGATAACCTCGACGACTTCGTCAAGATCATCCGCGCCTCCGCCAACCGCGAGGAGGCCAAGGTGAAGTTGATGGCGAAGTATCCGCTTTCGGAACGGCAGACCGACGCCATTCTCGAGTTGCGCCTCTACCAGCTGACCGGACTCGAGCGCGGCAAGATCGAGGCGGAGTATCTCGAGTTGATGAAGTTGATCGAGGAGCTCCGCAGCATCCTCGCCTCCGAGGCGAAGCTCCTCGATTTGATCAAGAAGGAGCTGCTAGCGATGAAGGAAAAGTACACGTCGCCGCGCCGCACCGAGATCGTCGCCGCGGCGGGCGAGTTCCGGATGGAGGACGTCGTGCCCAACGAAGGGTGCGTCATGACGGTCTCCCACCAGGGCTTCATCAAGCGCACGCCCGTGGCGGATTACCGCTCGCAGAAACGCGGCGGCAAGGGCGTCATCGGCGCCGAGACCTATGACGAGGATTTCGTCGAGCAGCTCTTCACCGCCAGCACGCACGACTTCATCCTCTTCTTCACCAGCACGGGCCAGTGCCTGGCCAAGAAGGTTTACGATGTGCCCGAGGGCACCCGCGCCTCGAAGGGCAAGTCGGTCTCCTCGTTCCTTCGGCTGAGCGAAGGCGAGAAGATCGCTTCGATGCTGTGCGTGAAGGATTTCGTCGACGACAAGTTCCTCGTCATGGCCACCAAGTCCGGCGTGATCAAGAAGAGCGCGCTCTCCGACTATGCCAACGCGACGCGCGAGGGCGGATTGATCGGCATCAACCTTTTCGAGGAAGACAGCGTGATCGGGACCGTGCTCACCACTGGCAGCGACGAGCTCATCCTGGTTTCCAACCAGGGCCTCGCCGTCCGCTTCCGCGAACGCGATCCGGAGTCAGGCGAAGACATCTTCCGCCCGACCGGCCGCGCCACCGGCGGAGTCACCGGCATGCGCTTCAAGCTCGCCAGCGATTTCCTGCAGGTGATCGAGGTGGTCGATCACCAGGCGAAATTCCTCGTCGCGAGCGAAGCGGGCCTGGGCGTCCGCACGCGTTTCGAGGACTACCGGTTGATCAACCGCGGGGGCTCCGGCGTCTGGGCGATCGATCTGCCGGAGGATGGATCCATCCGGTTGTCCGGCGCATTAAGCGTCAAAGACACGGACGAAGTCATGTTGCTTACCGCGAAGGGCCAGAGCATCCGCTGCCCGGTCAACGGCGTTCGCGAAACCAATCGTGGCGCCAAGGGCGTCCGGCTGGTGACGCTCGAGCCCGGCGACAAGCTGCTGAGCATCGCGCGCATCGTCGAGACAGATGAGCAGCAGGCGGCGAACGCGGAGACGCCGCAGGCCCCGACGACGCCGGAATCCCCCGCAACGTAACTCTTTATTTTCCTATAAAAGCCTGTTTTGGTTTATACCGAAATAGCAATTATGAGGACAATTAGGCCGATCCGCACCGAACGTGACCTCGCTGCCGCCGTGGAGGAAACCCTCCGCAGCGACCCGGATTTGTCGTGGCACGTCACGCGCGCAACGCACCTCGCCAATAAGAACCGAGCCGATGCGGTGGTGCATCTGAAAGTCGGCGGCAAAGATTTTCCCTTCCTTGCTGATTTCAAGCTCAAGCCGACCGCAGATTTGGTCGAGCGCCTCTCGCATCGTGCCGCACCGCACAATCACCCCTGGCTCCTGGTCACGCCCCGCCTCAGCGAACGCTTCGTTGAATTGTGCCGGAAGTCCGGGGTTGCCTGCCTCGATCTGAACGGACGCGTATGGATTCGTCGCGGCACCGTGCTGGTGGACCGC
>JBKJRG010000168.1:0-10588 GCA_046594805.1 Opitutaceae bacterium
CCATGGTCTTTCGTTTTGGCTGTTCAAACGCCTTTACCGTAGGTCAGCGCGCTTGCGCGCGCCAAACCGCGCTCGCAAGCGAGCTGGCCTACATTTATGCGGCCAAAACGAAAGACCGTGTTGTTTTCGCGAGGCCGCCCACGGCTGCCTCGCCCGACGAACCCGATAAGTTCCAGCATTACCGGCGGACTATCCTGGCGTCTCGACTCCCCCCCCGAGGCCGGCCGGCTGCCTGCGCGGATGTTCACTCCATGACCTCTGTATCTCGAAAAATCTGGAAGCGCGGAAAACTCGTTTTCGCGGCTGGCGCGGCGTCCGCTCTCGCCACCGCCGAACGCCCCATCGACTGGCCTGAATATCTGGGCGGCCCCTCGCGCGCGTGTTTCTCGCCGCTCGCCCAGATCACGCCGGCCAACGTGCGCGAGCTCCGCGTCGCGTGGGAATTTCATTCAGGCGATCCCGGCCAGACGCAGTGTAACGCGATCATCGCCGAAGGCCTGCTCTTCGGCGCGACGGCGACAAACCAGGTCTTCGCGCTCGATGCCACGACCGGCCGCGAACGCTGGCGCTTCAAGCTGCCCGGTCACGAGTTCGGCGCCAATCAACGCGGCGTCGTGTATTGGAAAAACGGCGATGGCGACGCCGCCGACCGTCGCATCCTGTTCAATATCGAGGCGACGCTCTACGCCGTTGATGCGCGCACGGGCGCCCTCATCGCCGGATTCGGCGACGGCGGCCGGGTGAGCTTGCGGGCCGGCTTGGGCGAACGCGCGAAAGACAAATGGGTGACCTGCACCTCGCCTGGCACCATCTTCGAAAATCTCATCATCATGCCGTCGCGCGTCGGCGAGCTGGGCGACGCGGCGCCGGGACATGTGCAGGCGTTCGACGTCCGCACGGGCAAGCTCGCGTGGGTTTTTCGCACGATCCCGGCGCCGGGCGATTTCGGTTACGACACATGGCCCCCGGATGCCCACCAGAATCTCGATGTGGGAGGCGCGAATTGCTGGGCCGGCATGGCGGTCGACCGGGCCCGCGGAATCGTCTACGTGCCCACGGGTTCCGCCGCGCCGGATTTCTGGGGCGGCAGCCGCAAGGGCTCGAACCTCTTCGCGAACTGCCTCCTCGCGCTGGATGCGCGCACGGGCGAGCGCCGCTGGCATTTTCAGTTTACCCATCACGACATCCTGGACCGCGATCTGCCGGCGCCGCCGACGCTGCTCACCGTCACGCACGAAGGCCGCCGCATCGACGCGGTCGCGCAGGTGACGAAGACCGGCCACGTGTTTCTCTTCGATCGCGCGAGCGGCGAACCGCTGTTTCCCATCGACGAAATCCCCGTGCCCACGCGCGGCGCGCTCGAGGGCGAGGAGCCATGGCCCACGCAGCCGTTGCCCAGAAAGCCGGCGCCGTTCGCGCGGCAGCACATGGCGGAGGCCGATATCAGCCTGCTGGCGCCGAACCGCGAGCAGTTGCTCGCCGACTTCCGCAAAATGCGCCGCGGCACCTATCAGCCCCTCGGCCCGGAGCCGACGCTCATCCTGCCCGGCCTGGGGGGCGGCGCGGAGTGGGGCGGGGCCGCGGCGGACGAGAACGGTATCCTCTATATCAATGCCAACGAGATGCCGTATGTCGGCCAGTTGTCCGAGATTCCTCAGACCGGTTCCGCCCGGCTCACCCGAGGGCAACGCCTCTATATGTTTTATTGCATCGCGTGCCACGGCCCCGAGAAAAAGGGCAATCCCCTCGGGGGCATGCCGTCGCTCGTCGACCTCGGCGCCCGCACCCCACGGGCCGATGTCGTGAAATTGATGGTGACGGGGCGGAACATGATGCCGGGCTTCACCTCGCTTTCGCTCGCGGATCGCGAGGCGATTGCCGGTTATCTCTACGGCGACGACGACCACGGGGCAGCGGGCATAAGACCGGGGGAGACGCCGCGGGACAGCGCGTGGGAGGCGAGCGGCTACGCGAAATTCGTCGATCGCCATGGTTATCCGGCGCACAAGAAATTCCTCGATGCCAACGGCCATCCGGCGATCGCGCCGCCGTGGGGCACGCTCAACGCGATCGATCTCAACACCGGCGACGCCGTCTGGAAAATTCCGCTGGGCGAGCTCAAGGAGCTCTCGGCCCAAGGCATCCCTCCCACCGGCACGGAAAATTTCGGTGGCCCCTTGGTGACGGCGGGCGGCCTCGTTTTCATCGCCGCGACAAAAGACGGCATGTTTCGCGCCTTCGATCGCAAGAGCGGAAAGCTCGTCTGGGAAACCGAACTGCCCGCCGCGGCATTCGCGACGCCGAGCACTTATTCGGTCGGTAGCCGGCAATTCATCGTGATTGCGTGTGGCGGCGGAAAGCTGGAAACGAAACGGGGCGACAGCTACGTGGCGTTTGCGCTCCCATGACCCTTGGCGTGATAGGTCGGCGTGACCGGCCGCCCTCACCGCGGACATGAGATGACACCCCTGCAATCCTGATTGTTTCGGCTGAACGCCGGTTCCGCTCCTCCCCATTCAAAACGTCCCTTTGATCCCCATGATGATGCTCGTGCCGGCCGTCGCCGTCAGTCGCCGGCTGGCGTAGTGCGGGGTGAGCGATCCCTGGGCGAGAGTCAGGTGCGGCGCATTGAATACATTCTGCACATTGGTGAAGAGGGAGAGCTTTTTCCCCATCAGCATGATGATATTCAGATCCAGCGTGACGCGCTTCGCTTCATAGAGGAAGGCGTCCGGCCCCAGCGTGGGCTGGGCCGACCCCACTTGCTTTCCCCGGTAGTTCCATTTGGCCATGAAGATAACCGGGTTCTTCTTGGCCGAAAATCCCCAGTTCATGCTTTCAGGAATGAACTCGCTGAAGGAGGCCAATTGATGCCCCTCCAGCCGCAGTTTCGTGCCGTTCACGAAAACGCTGAAGTAACGCGCCCAACCCCCGACCTGTTCGAAGGATTGTTTGAAGTTCATTTCCACCCCGGTCACGCGCGCATCGCCCGAATTGAAGGTCGTGCTTACGGTCCAGCCCACGAACCGCGGATCCAGGTCAAGCTCGGTCGTGTCGGCCAGCGTCAGGATCCTGACCGAATTGCCGAAGAAATCCGTGATGTTTTTCTGGAACGCGCCCACGCTGAACAGGCCGCCCGCCCGCGTATAGTATTCCAGGGAGATATCATAATTGTCCGCGTGCCATGGCTTCAGACCGGTGTTCCGTACCGTAATGCGACCGGTGGTCGAGGTGGGGTCGGCGACGTTATCGTCCTCCGCAATGTCGGTGTTGGGAATGATATCCGTGAAATCGGGACGGCCATACGTTTTCGCATACGCCAGCCGGAGAATGAGATTCTCGGACACGTTATGGTTCAGGTGCACGCTCGGGTAGTACCCGTCAAAGGTGCGACTCGCGCGGGAGCCGCGCTCCTTCAGCGTCAGCCGCAGCGATTCCAGCGATCCCGCCGCCCCCGCCTCGGGTTTGCGGATACGAACGCCCGCGACGTTGCGCGCAAAAGTCCCATCGGAATTCCTGACAAAGACCGCCGCCGGATCCGAGAGTGCGCCCCGACCGTCGGTCTGGGTCTTCTCGTAGCGCAACCCGCCCAGAAGCTGCGAGCGTCCCTTGAAGAACTTCAGCTCCGCCTGGGCATACAGGGCGGATACGTTTTCCTGCACGAACTCCGAGTTCCGAAGGGCAAACGTCTCCGCCGCGACAATCTGCGCCGGGGTCTGCGTGAAAAGCGCGGGGTTTTTCTCATACGCCTCCCAAACCAGCTTGGGAGAAATTTGCGGCGTGGTGGCACCGTCCGATTTCGGCCCCGTGGCATCATTCTTATAGACCGGCGACAGGTAGGGCGCGGGCGAGAAGCTGCCAGCCATGCCATTGTAGGTCCAACTCAGGTTCTGCCGGCGGATGTCCCGGGTCTGCGTCTTGCTCCTCCCGCCAATCTGGATCGCCGCCGGCACCGGCAGGAAGTTCAGCTGCTTCCGCACGTCGAGATGCGCCCCGTCGATGATTTCGTCCGAATCACGCGGGGTCGAGTTGGCGGTCGTCAATCGATAGCTTCTGACATCGGCCAGATCGATCCGTTGGTTGGCGTTGTTGAACACCTCGATCTTCCCGGGCCTCATCGCGTTGATCTCGCTGAACGACACCCGGGCCGGCTCGGCCAGGCTGACCCCCAGTTGGCGAAAGTTGCCGGCATGCGTGTCCCGCAGCCAAAGCTTGGCGGTGGAGCGGTTGAGGCCAGCAATGATCCTCCAATTGCCATCGTCGAAACGATAATTGAGATTACTACCCACGTTGTTCTTGTTGATCTGGATGGAGGCTCCTGAAGCCAGGGTCACGGTGCCGCGCCCGGTCGGTCCGCTGGCGAAGTCATCCCCAAAGGTCAGGGCTGTTCCTGTCGCCGGAGTGGGCGTGGCGTTGGTCCCCAGGTTCGAAATGAACTTCGTCGGCATTTGCCCATAGATGGAATAGGTTCCCTGAATGCCGAGCGACAGGACGGCATTGGGCTGCACGCGCCAGTCGGCCTTCACGCCCGCCGAGTAGCGGGTGAAGATCGCGAGGATGTTGGTCGCATCGTAGATTTGCAGATACGGCCGGGCCGGGCTCGCCCCGCTGCCCGCAAGCGTGGCGTTAAAGGTGGTTCGCCTTTCCTGGTTTTCGACGTACTTGCTGCGCGCGCCACCCGTGATCACCAGGCCGAAATTCTTGGTGACCGGCAGCGTGTAATCAAACTGCGCGCCCGGCCGAATCTTGTAGATCTTTTCATCGTTGAGATACGGCGTCCGCTTCAAATCGAGTCGGTGCGAACTGGCCGTCAAATCGATGTTGTAATTGAACGAGGCTCCCTGCCGCTCAAAGGCGCTTTTGCTGATCATGTTCACCGAGCCCGCCAGCGAGTCCGCGGGGTTGGCCGGAGTTGGCACCTTGGTCACCTCAATCCGGGCCAGGTTGTTGATCGACATCTGGCTAAAATCGAAGAAACGCGAGTTGCCGGTTACATTCGAGGTGTTGGCCAGCTGCGCCCCATCGGTCGTGACGGCCACCATTCCGGGGCTGAACCCACGGACGCTGATGCGGGCGGCGGCCGTCTGATCGCCGGAGCGATCGTAGAGCGCGGTCACCCCCGGCAGAAATTTCATCATCTCCGCGACATTGCCATCCATGACGTCGCCGAATGAATCCGCCGCCACGACCAGTTTCACGTTGGGCGCGAATCGTTGCTCGTTGTTGGCAATCGCCATGGCGTTCGTCTCGCGGGCCGATGCGACCACGAAGGAATCGAGCTTCACCACACTGGCATCCGCCCCGTGGAGGGTGTGACTGCTGAGCTGGACGTCCCGCTCGACCCGCTGCCCACCGGGAACGTTGAGCGTAATCGTCTGCGGATCCAGGCCGGTATGGAACACCTCGATACTGATCTCGCCCGCCGGTGTGTCGTTGATGAGATAGACTCCCGATTCGTTGGTGAAGACGCTGCGATCGGTGCCACGAAGGGAGACTCGGGCGTTGTTGAGGAAGTTGCCGGTCAGCGCATTTTGCACGCGTCCGGTGACGCTGCCCCTGGTGTCTGGGGACCGGTTGGGCGGGGCGCCGTCTGGCGCGGGGGCACCGTGAATGGGCGCCAGGACTAAAGCGAGCCACACACTCGAGAGGGCGAAGGCGAAGAGGTACTTGGTCGTCACGGTGCGGTCTCTCCTTTTTTGAGGTTGAGAAATGGGGCGTGGGGGTGAGCGGAGCCGGTGGATCCATTCGCGCTTATCTGCGGGCTGATTGCAAGGAGCAGCCCGACCCCACCGGGCCGGCTCAGCAACGAAGAGAACTGATGGGCCAGGTGACTGAGGGGGTCAGCAGACTGAGGGCGCGCCGTGGAAAGTCGCCGTCGCCGCCGGGATGAAACAAAACACCGAGGCGTCGAACGGCTGGTTGGCGGAACGCCTGGCGATGGGGAGCGCTTCCACGGACGGGCCCGCGCTCGCTTGATATGGATGGAGCCGGCTGGATTTGGCGGGCCGTAGAGAGATTATACTATAGTAAGTGAAAAGCGTTCAGGTGCGGCCTTGACCGGGCGCCATCGGGCCGGACCCGTTTCCGCGCAGCCATTTGTAAAGCGTCTTGCGAGTGACGCCAAGATTCCGAGCGGCAATGCTCTTGTTCCCGCCTGCGCTTTCTAAGCAAGCCAATGCCCGCTCCTGCCGCAAAGGTTCGGCATTGGCCGGCTGGGTGGACATTCGATTTCGGGGCTCGGCCGTGTTCGGGCGGAAATGTGCCCCGTCAATTGTTCTCTCATCTTCGAGTAAGAGCGCTTGTCCTATGGTGTGCTGCAGTTCTCGAACATTTCCGGGCCACGTATGCTGGCAGAGTCGCGCTAAAAATGACGGAGAAAGGCGCTTGTTCTGGAGGTTCCATTGTACGCAGAAACGCCGCAACGCTGCTTCGGCCAGTGGTGGAATGTCTTCGGGCCGCTCCCGCAACGGAGGCACGCGCACCGTTATGCCATTGAGCCGGTAGTACAGGTCTGCGCGAAACAGGCCCGCCGCCACCCGCTCTGCGATGTCCTGATGAGAGGCTGCAACCACGCGGACGTCGACCGGAATAGACTCCTCACCTCCGACTCGTGAGATCTCCTGCTGCTGGAGCACGCGTAGAAGTGAGACCTGGGCATGAGCGGTGAGGTCTGCAACTTCGTCCAGGAATAGCGTGCCATGGTTGGCCAGTTCGAACTTTCCGAGCCGGCGCCGGTGCGCACCGGTAAACGCGCCTTTTTCGTGTCCGAAAAACTCGCTTTCCAACAATGATTCAGCAATCGCCCCGCAGTTCAGGGTCACGAAGGCGCGCGGTGCACGGGGACTCAACCGGTGCATCAAGGAAGCCACCAGCTCCTTGCCCGTGCCGGACTCGCCTTGAATAACAATGTTAACATTCCTCGGCGCAACGCGCTCAATCATTTTAAACAGGTCCCGCATGGGCGCACTCCGCCCGATCATGTTACCGAGGCCAATGTCGGCGTCCCGGGTGGCAGGCTGGATAGCGGCACTTTTAAAGTGGCTGATCGTGGCGGTCACACTTTCCTGGACCGGTAGTCGTTCGAACACGCTGCCGCCGGCGTACCCCTTTACGTCCGTATGCCGCAAAATTTGCTCGAGGTCGCCCGGGCTGGTCGCCGGTCCGCCAAACGCGAGCGTGAACGGTTCATTTCCGCTGCTGCGCGCGGCCGCGTGCATCGCTCGCAACTGCACGAGCCCCTGTTGCAATTGGTCTCCGCGCTCATGCACATCCTCCACTTCCCGGGTGAGGCCAAGCGCAAGAACGAGGCCGTCAACTTTCGCCGCGGCGAAAGCTCGGGCCGCTTCCGGCTCCAGGGCAAAACCAAGCGTGGCAAAGCCGTACTTTGCCGCGGCGCGAAGCATTTCGACTTCACTGGCTATTCCGGCTTGTTCACTTTCCATCAGGTGACGAAAAGTCCCGTCGATCAATCCTACCGCGGGCCAGTTCGTGATCCCGGCGACCCCCAACGCCTTCAATCGTTTGAAGCGCTCTGGCAAGGGGCAGGTCGGGTCGCTCGCGAATACGCCCGCTACCACCGGCAGGTTTCCGCTCGAAGGTAGAATCTGGTGCCGGATCAGCTCCTCGGTCTGATCGTTGGCGTTTCCATAGGCGAGGAATGACGCGAGCGAGCCCGCCCCCAAAGTTCGATAAACGCCGGCACTGAGTGCCAGAATGAGATCCGCTCCCGCTCGTACGGCGCATCGGGTGATTAGCCCGGAACCTGCCACCACCGCCACCAAGCGACGGGCCGAAATTTGATCGGCGCCAAAGAGCTGGCGAATCGGATTTTCGGCCATGGCTACAAGGTGGATACGGATCGTCCCCACGTAAACACATTAATATACACTTTCGGTATACAATCATTCAGATCCGGAAGCCGATGCACGTCTTATACCCTTCCGATTGCGCGACTAAGGTTATGCGGTAAAACTTGGCATACACCCTGCAGGATTACGATCCCCGCGGGTTAACTGCCGCTTTCGCCCCTCCCGTTTTGTTACGACGCCCCCGCCTTCTGGGTGGAGGCCGTTGATGTACTGTTACGTCTGTCGGAACCCGTGATCGCCACCCACCCGTCCCCCTATGAAACTCGTTATCCTGACTCTAGCCGTCTTCGCTGTCCTGCCGACTGCGAGCCTGGCCCAAGTGACTTCGAAGACGCCGGCACCCACCGCGGGCACTATCGCCCCGGACGCCGATGACCCCGAGATCGTGAAGCTAAGTCCTTTTACGGTCCAGTCGGGCAATGGCTATCAGTCGTCCAGCACAGTTTCCGCCACCCGCACCAACCTAAAGAGTGAAGATCTCCCGATGGGAATCGAGGTTTTGACGAATCAAGCGATGATGGACTTCAATATTCAGGAGCCCTCCGAAATTCTTGGCTTGCTGAGCTCGGTGTCCACGGATCGTGACAACGGCAGCTTCACGGGGGTCGACTTGGAGCGGGGCAACCAGTTCCGGGGAGGCACCTACATTCGCGGCCTCCCGGTGAATACAACCCTGCAGGACGGCATGAGGCAAACCCTGCAGAGCAATTCCGCCATGATTGAAGCGGTCGAACTCTTGAAAGGCCCGGCGGGCGTCCTTTACGGGCTCACCCAGCCGGGGGGGATTTTTAATGCCATCACCAAAAAGCCGGTATATACTAAAACATTCGGCTCGATCAAGGCTCAGTATGGTCGCTTTGATCAATCCCAGTTTGATCTGGATCTAAATCGCGCGTTCGGGCGCGACATAGCGGTCCGCTTTATTGCTTCCGATCGCCGGCAAGATACTGAATACATGTTTAATCGGGCCCGATCGAAACTTTATAACGGGATGGTCTCGTTGCGACCGTTCAAAGAAACCGAATTAGTTGTTTCATTGGTGAAGGACAAACGCTGGACGAATATCACCGACAACCGGCAGGCCTACGGAAACATCGTTGGGGTGATCCCTGAGGCATTTTATCGGTCCTTGGGTTATACCGGTCCTTTTCTGGGAACGTTTATGCAGATCCCCGTGTGGGAATTGCCGCGACATGCCAACTGGAACCGAAAATTCAATTGGACCGGCCCGGACTCCTATCGAAAAATCGATCTCACCCAGTTGGACGTGACGGTTCGCCAACGCGTCTTCGCCGGATTAAATTTGCAGCTGCAATATCGGAATACCGACGAAACGGACCATCTGTTTCAGGACCAGCTGACCGTAATCGGTCCCGCCAACTCCGCGGTATTCTTCAATGATGTCTTTGAGCCGTTCATGCTGGGGAAGTGGGAGGCCTTCGACACCGTGCGCAAGGGGAGGCAACTTGTCTTCACCGGGATTTGGGAGAAAAAAATCAACTTGGGCCGGCTGGGCGAATCCCGCCACCAAATCACCATGGGTCTTCAGCGCTACCAGGAAAAGAGGTCCCAGCGGGAGTCGGTCGACCAGCGGGATCTTCGAAAGCGAGATGCGGCCGGGAATATCATCACTCCACCGTCGACCCCTTATTTCGACACAGTAAGGCGGCAGGTGCAGGCCGGGCTGCCCGCCGCGCAAGCCGCCGCAAATCTGCTGAACTACCCGAGCCTCAATGGCGGGCTTCTCGATACGCGCCCCAACCGGCCCCCCGGTGGCGTGTGGTTCACCTATGTGCCCCTGCGCACGGATCTTGACGTCAATCGGACGACCACGGCCGGCTTGCGATCGCCCGGCACCAACTTTGGCGAGGATTTCCTTACGCTATTGCCGCCTGGGGTCGGCTCATTTGCCGGGGTCGGAAATGGCGCCTTCCAACACGACACCAACCAGACCGCCTGGGTCCACTATCACGGAACCTTCGCGGCGAACCGTATCATTCTGATGGGAGGCGTCTTCTTTAGCGAGATTTTTGACCGCGACGGGCGGGGTTGGGAGTCCCTGACCGTCAATTACGACCGGAAAAGAACCCTTCCGCAGGCCGGAGCAATCTTCCGCCCCTTCAAGGATAACAAGGGACTGTCGTTTTTTGCGCTGTATTCCGAGTCGCTCGACTCAAATTCCAGCCGGCGCAACGCGCTCAACCAGACTTTTCCTCCGTCCATCGGAGCCGGCAAAGAGTATGGCGTGAAGTTTAATCTCCTCCAGGAGAAGCTCACCGGAACGATCAGCTACTATGACATCAAGGTCACAAACCGGGTGATCTTTGATCCCAACCAGCCCAACCCCACCATTCCGCAAGGTTCCAATCAGGCCGGCGATTTGGTTGCTCGTGGGTTCACCAAATCCACCGGTATAGACGCGAGCTTGACCTATTTGCCCTGGCCAAATCTATCAACGATTCTCACGGTGACCACGACCAAAGTCACCACGGGGGGAAATCCCGATCCATGGCTGAACGGTACCCGGGAGATTGGCTCTAACAATTACTCCTATGCCCTGATCGCCAACTATCGCTTCTCCACCGGCTTTCTCCGCAGACTCGGCGTGGGCGTCGCCGTCAACTATGTTGACGACGTGGTGCGGGAGGGCACGCGGCTTTCTTCAGACCGGATTCCATTCCAACGCAGCACCCCGAGCTACTGGGACGGTGCGGCTTTCA
>JBKJRG010000233.1:0-17848 GCA_046594805.1 Opitutaceae bacterium
CGGCCGCCGAGGGCGAGTTGTTTTCCCGCCTCGGTGAGGCGCACGATTCGGCCGAGGTCGGATTGGGGGCGCCGCTCGATGAGTTGTTCGCGCTCGAGTTCGGCGAGGCGGCGCCCAAGGCCATTGCGCCACGCCCACGATTCGAAGGAGCCGGTCAGGTTGTGCCACGTCGGCCGCATGAAAGTGTCGGCGGTCCAGAGCAGGACGTAGAACAACTCCTCGTTTTTCGGCTTCATGCGCGTACGCCGATTCGTTCATTAAGATGTCGCAAGTGCGACATCTTAATGAACGGGTGGGCGCCACGGCTTTCCGGTTGGCGTACGGGCGCTGCTCGTCGGCGCCCGCGGGCGTCGTCAAGCGACGCCCCTGCGAAAGCGTTGCCAAGCCGGAAAGCCGTGGGGCGGGCGCGGGGCGGCGGCGGGAGCCGGGGGGGTAGGGGGTGAACACCGCGTCGTCCGCGCTGAACAGCTTCCTGTCGGGTCCGGCGCTGCGGATTTCCATCCGGGTTGCCCGACTCGGCGTGGAAGAAAAACGGCTTGGTCACCGGCCCGGCGATTGGCGCCGGGCGCTCCCACCTGTCCGGGCCGACGGGGCCGCGCTCGCGATCGGGCGAGCCGCATCGGAACTCCGCCGCGCCAGCCAGAAAACACCCGCGGCGGCGATCAATGTGAGCGCGGCGAGCAGGCGGCGGCGGTTCACCCGAGGAACCCCAGGTTCGGCTTCGCGAAGCGGCCGATGTTGGGGAGCACGACCGGGAGGTTCGCGGCGCTGACGCCAAACCAGGTGGCGAGCGTGGCATTGTATTCATCCACACTGGTCGACGGAAGCCAGCGCCCGCGGCCGGTGTCGTCGCTGGCGCCGATGGCGAGGCTCGGCATGTTGCCGTAGATGTCGCCGCCCTGCACCGCGCCGCCCATGATGAACTGGTGGTTGCCCCAACCGTGATCGGTGCCCCCGGCGTTGGGGATGTAGGTGCGGCCGAAATCGGAAGCGGTGAAGGTGGTCACCTGGTTGGCGACGCCGAGCTCGATGGTGGCATCGTAGAATGCGGTGAGCGCGGCGCTGAGCTCGGCGAGGAGCGGGCCATGGGCATCGCCCTGCGCGCCATGCAGGTCCCAGCCGCCGAGTTGGACGAAAAAGATCTGGCGTTTCAGGCCGAGGGTTGGCGCGAGCGAGATGAGCTTCGCCACCATGGCGAGGCGGGCGGCGGTGGGGCTGCCGGGAAACGCGGTGCGCAGGGCGGGCGCAGTGCGGAGGACGCCGGCGACGAGCTCGGAGTCGTCGACGGCTTTCCGGGTGATGGCGCCGAACGCGGCGGCGTGGGAGTTCGAATGAGGCGCGGCGAGCAGCGTCTTCAACGCGTTCAACCGGGCGCTGGTGACATGGGCCGGAACGGAAACGGCGGTGTTTCCCACGATGACGTTGCTGGGACCGTTGGCGTTCAGCGCGAACTGGCCAATGTTGCGGCCGCGCTGGAACGAGTTGTTCCCGTTCAGGGAAATCGACATCGAGATCTGATTGTTGGAATTCTGCGCGTCGAGTAGGTCGGCGAGGCGGCCGCCCCAGCCGGTCTCGAAGGGCTTGTCGGCAATGCTGCTCTGCCACTGGAAAATCTGATCGCTGTGCGAGAAAAGCTGCGGCGGCTGGTTGCGACCCGCCTGGTAATCCGCGAGCGTCGTGGGGCCGAGGAGCGTGCCGACGTTGGCGAGGACGGCGAGTTTGCCATCGGCGAAGAGGCGTTGGAGGCCGGGGACGGACGGATGCAAACCATAGCTGCGGCCGTCGGAGTAGCGGCGCGGCGCGATCGGCAGCAGCGCGGACTGCGGGATTGTGAGGTCGGCGCGGGCGCGGGCGTAGGCAGCGTGGCCGGCGTTGTCGGAGGGGATGACGAGGTTGGTGGCGTCGTTGCCCCCTTGGAGGAAAACGCAAACGAGGGCCTTGTAGTCGGCGGGGAGCGCGGCAGCGCGAGTCGGGAGCGAATCGCCGGCGACGGCGCCGAGCACTCGGAGCTGGCCGAGGGCGGAGAGGAGACCGGTGGTGCCGACGGCGGCGCAGCACTGGCCGAGGAAGTGGCGACGGTTGGGCATCGGGGGCGGAAGGAAGTTGAGAGCTGAGAGTTGAGAGCCGGAAAGACGGTATCAGCGCTGCGTGGCGCCGTCCGGGCTTGCGACGGTGAGCTGGATCGCAGTTTGGATGCGGACGAGATCGGACTCACCGGCGAGGGATTGCAGGGCGGCGACGATCGTGGTGCGCGTGGCGGAGGTCATCTGGTTGGCGCAGAAAATCAGGTTGAGCTGATCGACGAGGGCCGTGGGGGCGCGGGCGTTAGCGAGGAACGGCGCGTAATCGGGAATCAGATACGGCGAGGCGCCCGAAGGCGGCTGGGGCAGCGTCGCGACGTCGCGGTAGAGCAGGAACGAGATGGCATTGGGGACTTGAATCGCGTTCTCGGAGTCGACGATCTCGAGCTCGGGCGAAACGAGGCCGGCGGCGGCCATCGCGCCGGGTGGCGCATAGTCGGGCGAGTAAAAATTAAAGACCGTCTTGGCGCCCAGCGGGGCTTGGGAAGGAATGCCGAGCGTGTTCCGGGGAAAGTAGCCGCGGGGGTTGTTGTAGAAGCCGTCGAGAAACTGGCCATTGGGCGAGGCGTAGCCGAGGGCGCGGAGGAACGCGGAGAGGCGCAGCATCGGCTCCTTAATCTTGCCGTAGCCGGGGTTGACGAGCACCGCGGGCGAACGCGCCTCGTAGTCGGTGAGGATCGCGCGGACGACGGCACCGAGGTTGCCGCGCGCGCCCGTGCCGTCGTTGGCAAACGTTTGCGCGACGCGGTAAACGTAAGCGGGACTCGGGTTGGCGGTGACGAGTCGCTGGAGGAGATGGCGCGCAACAAACGGGCCGGTGTTGGGGTGGGCGAAGAGGGTGTCGAGCAGCAGTTTCAGATCCTGTGCGCCAGTCTGGTTGGCCGGGAGGATCGTGGGGCGTGCTTGCGCGAGCGGGATCTGCTGGAGACTGACGATGCGCTTTTCCGTTTTGTCGTGAAACGCGCTGTAGTGCCGCATCGGTTGCAGGTAGCCGCTGGAGTCGGGTAGGGGCGACGAGCCGTTGGCGGGAGGACTACGGAGGAAGGCACGCACATCGGTGAGGTTTTCGGGAAACGACGCGTAAGACCAACCCGTGAAAACCTTGGCGGTTTCGCTGATCGTCGTTTGGTCGTAAGTGGGGATCGGCTGGCCGAGGGCGTCGAGGAGCAGCGTGCCATCGGGGTGGAGTTGGACGAGGCCGATGGTGAAGAGCTGCTGAACCTCGCGGGCGTAGTTTTCGTCGGCGGCGGTGCCTTTGGCCGGGTCGCCTTTTTGATTCCAGAGGTAAGTCAGCCAGAGACCCATCGACGGGTTGGTGCTCACGTCGTCGATGAGCTGGCGGAAACTGCCGAAGGCGTGGCGCGCGAGCAGGTCGTGATAGGTCGCCTTCATCTCGAAGTAGAAATTCCCGTCGCAACCGGCGTCGCCGGCGACGAGCAGCTCGCCCAGGGCGAGCGCGACGCGTTGGCGTAATTGATCGGGGCTGGTGACGGCGGTTTTCCACCAGGTTGCGTTCCAGTTGGGGCTCGCGGCGAAGCGTTGCACCGCGTTGGGCGTGGGATCGAAGCCGTTGGGCACGGCGGCGAGGTCGGCGCGAAGCACGGCGAGCGTGGAGGTCATCGGCAGAGCGATCTGGTCGTCGAGCCAGCCGGGAATGCCGCGCGCGGTGAGGGCGTTGATGGTTGCGGTCGTCGGGCCGAAGGTCGCCTGCGTGAGGAAGCGCGCGGCGTCCGTCTGCGTGGGAGACATGAGCGCGCCGGCGGCAAGCGCGGGCGGGGCGGCCGGTGCGGCGAAGGTGGTGGAACCGCGCACGGGCACCAGCGCCGAACGGAGCTCACCGGCCGGAAAACTGGCGGAGTCGATCTGAACCGAGACATCGCCGCGGAGGAGCGCGGCCACGACGTCGCTCGACGAATACGGGCCGCTCGGCGCGAAAGTCCACGGTGTGCCGCTGACCTGACCGCGGGAGAGGTTGAGCACGAACGTGCCGGTGCCGCCGGCCGCGCCGAGCACGATGTGTGCGCCCGTCTGCGCGGACGAGAGGTTGGAGAACGAGACGCTGACGGAACCGAGGTTGGTGTTGGGATCGAAGAGGACCGTGGCGAAGCCGGAGGCGGTTGACGCGGGGTTCGACGGACGGAGATTGGCGAAAAAGAGCCGGGGCGATTGGCCGAATGCGGGCGGCGTGCCCGTGGTGCTGCTGATGTCGTAGACCTCGATCAGCGCCAGACCAGCCGTCCCCCCGCTGTGGCCGGCGAGCTGCACCGTGTAGTTGCCCGGGGCGACGTTCACGATCACCGCGGAGTCGGCGCCCGTTGAGGCGAACGCGCCGGCCTGCGTCGCGGCGAAGACGAGCGGAGCGGCACCGCCATTGGCGACTGCGAGGGCGACTTCGTTGGAGTTGCCGTCGAGCACCGTGAGGCGCGGATCGGTGAGGGTGCCGCTGAGGCCGAAGGCGGCGAGCGCAGGTCCGATTCCGCGCACGAGCAGCTTGCGTGAGCCGGCGCCCGGGCTGAGCACGAAGCCGGCGACGGCCAGGTTGCCACCGGTCCCGACCTGGAGACGCGTGGCGAGATTGATCAGCGAGCCGCCGCCGGCGACATCGTAAACTTCGAGCAGGGCGACGCCCGTATCCGGATTTCCCACGCCGGAAATCTGCGCGGTGTAGGCCCCGGGCGGCAGCGTGGCGACGAGGACGGCGTCCTTGCTGCCGGCCGCAAGCGGAAAGGCGCCGACTTGCGCGGCGGTGGCCGCATCGGCGGAATTCCAGTTGTCGTTGCTGGCGATCACGGCGTTCTGCGCATTGAAGAGCGCCAGCGCGGGATCAGGCAGCGTGCCGGGGACGCCAAAGGCGGCGAGGCCGGGCCCGACGGCGCGAATGAGCACGGTCTTGCCTGCGCCGCCGACCACGAAGCCGCCCACGAGCAGGTCGGCGCCGGTGCCGACCTGGCCGCGGGTGGAGAGATTTGCGAGACGGGAACCCTGGGCCCGCGCGCCGCCGGCGGTAGCGCACAGGAAAACGACGACAAGGATCGCAGGCGCGACGAACCGCGGAAAAAACTTCATGGGGGGGGTGGCCGGAACCGCGGTCGGTCGCGACCGCGGATTCATGGGCAGCCTGCCGAACGGTGTCAAAGGCCAAGGCGCATGGGCGTGGCGCCGCGGCCGGAAGCGGCGGGAAGTTGGGCAGTTTGGTCGGCGACTGGAACCTAGCGAGCCGTCGAGCCCTTTGTGATCGCCACGACTGCCGACCTGACGGCGGTCAGGGCATCTACAGCGAACAACCTGTGTCAAACGAACCCCGCGAAGAGATCCTTTTGCGCGGAGTAGCGGGCGGGGTTGTTGTTGCCGGTGGTGTTGGCAAAGACGACGGGTCCGCCCTTGGGCGTCGCGTTCGAGGCAGGCTGCACGGACAGCTGGGCGACCGAGGTGCCCACCTGGAAATTATTAAATCCGTTCATCGTGACGGACATCGAGACCTGGCTGTTCGTGTTCAGCGAATCGAGCAGGTCGGCGGTGCGGCCGCCCCAGCCGCTCTTGAACGGCTGATCGGGCACAGAACTCTGCCACTGCGGCCCGCTCGCTGAGCTGGCGCTTGTTGCCCTCAACGCACCGTCCGCAACTGCACGCTGTCGACCAGCCGGTCCGCGGCCAGGATGTCGGTCGCAACGATCAGTTTGTCGCCGACGACGACGCGGCCTAACCGCCGCAGCAGCGCGACGGCGTTCTCGATCGTTTCATTGGGATCGGACGCGAGATTCATCATGAACGGCTCCACCGAGCGGAGCAGCCGCAGCTGGCGGTAGACTTCCGGGGCGGGAGTGAACGCAAGGATGGGAGAGTGTGAAGGCCGGAGCAACGCCAGGCCCTGCGCCATGAAACCGTGGCGCGTGAACGTGATCAGGTTTGAGCGGGGCAGCTCGTTCGCGAGGACGACGGCGGCGTGGAGGACCTTCATCCGCTCGGAGGTAAAAACGGCGGGCTCATTGTATTCGTCGTCGGCCTCCCGCTCGATCCGCCGCGCAATCGTGTCCAGCATCTGCACGCACTCCAGGGGGTATTTGCCGATGGTGGTTTCGCCCGACAGCATCACGCAATCGGCGAGCTCGTAGACCGCGTTGGCGACGTCGGTGATTTCCGCCCGGGTGGGCACGGGCTGCGAAATCATCGACTCGAGCATGTGGGTCGCGACGATGACGGGCCGGCCTTGGGCGAGGCAGGCGCGGACCGCGCGGCGCTGGATGACGGGTAGCTCCTCAAAGGGACATTCGATGCCCAGGTCGCCGCGCGCGACCATCAGTGCGTCGCAGGCCCGGACGATTTCATCGAGGTTGGTGATGGCGGATTGGTCCTCGATTTTTGCGATGATGCGGACCTTGGATTTTTTTTCGGTCAGGAAAGTGCGGAGCAGCTCAATGTCCTTTGCCTCGCGCACGAACGACAGCGCCAGAAAATCGATCCCTTCCTCGAGGCCCACCGTCGCATCCGCCCGATCCTTCTCGGTGAACGAGGGGAGGTTCACCTTCACACCGGGCAGATTGATGTGGCGCCGCGATTTCAACTCGCCGGGAATGAGGACGCGGCAGCGGATCCGCGCCTCGTTTTTTTCCAACACTTCTAGTCGCAGCAGGCCGTTGTCGACCAGCACCTCGTCGCCGACCTTGATGTCGTTGACCAGATCCTGGTAGTTGACGTCCACCGAGCGGACCTCCTCGTCGCCGCCGCGCCCCGGGCTGTTGCCGGGCTTGACGGTGAAGTCGAAGATTTCGCCGGCCTTGAGCTCGATCGGCACGGTGAGGTCCCCGGTGCGGATCTCGGGACCTTTGATGTCCATCATGATGGCGACATCGCGATCGACCCGCGCGCTGACGGCGCGAATCCGTCGGATGACCTCGCGGGTCCAGTCGTGCTTGGCGTGCGCCATGTTGAGGCGCACGATGTCGGCGCCGGCGCGGATCAGCTGCTCCAGCATCGCCTCGCTCTCGGTGGCGGGACCGAGGGTGAAGATGATTTTGGTGCGGCGGAAGGTATCGACAGCGCTCATCGGGCAGGGAGTGGTGCAGGAAAGGGGTCGCGCGCGCAAGCGCGAGGGAGGCGTAGCCACGAGCGTGAGCGAGTGAACGGACATCCACTCGCTCACGCTCGTGGCTACTCAAGGCCCCTACTGCGCCAGGACGACGTCGTCCTCGCTCCACAATTTCCGGTCGGGCCCGGCGGAGCGGACTTCCATCCGGGTGCCGGACTCGGCGTGAAAAAAGAAGGGCGTGCCCCAGCGATCGCAGAGTTCGCCGGCGCGGTTGATCGCGGGATGATCGGCGGGGATGAGGGAGAGGCCCAGCTTGTTCTTTCCCGTGAGCGCAGCAGTGATTTCGGCGTTGTTGCCCACGGGGTTTCCGGTCTGCGGAAAATTGGAACGAAAAGTCTCCGTGATTTCCAGGACCAGCTGGAGATCGCGTTGGATGTCGCTGCCGGGGGCGTTGAGCGCATCGGCCAAAGTCGAGCGCTCGCTCGCGCGGGCGCTCGCGGTGGCGGTCCCGGTTTTGGGTTTTGGGTTTTGAGTTTTGAGTTGGGTCAGGACCGCGGGTGAACTCTCGGTGGGGTGCGGGGTTCGCGAGAGCAAACGCCAGCCGAGGACGAGCAGGACGACAACCGCAATGAAGAGAAGGAGGCGTTTCATCATAGCAGGGGCGTCGCTCGACGACGCCCGTGTTGGGGTGGAACGCGGGCGCCGTCAAGCGGCGCCCCTACGCAGCAACCCGGCCGGGGGCCGGCGCGCGGATGACGCCGTGTTCGCGGTCGATCATCTCCCGCGCGACGGCGTGCCGACGAGCGGCAGCCCTACCAAACCGTTAAAGGAAACCTAAATCCGGCTTCGCGAAACGACCGATGTTCGGGAGCACCACGGGGAGATCGGAGGCGCTGACGCCGAACCAGCGGGCGAGCGTGGCCGCGTACTCGTCGACGCTCGTCGTAGGGATCCAGCGACCCTGCGTCGTGTCGTCGGGACCGTTGACCGTGAGGACCGGCATCTTCCCGTAAAGGTCCCCCCCCTTGACCGCGCCGCCCACGACGAACTGGTGATTGCCCCAGCCGTGATCCGAGCCGTCGCCATTCGAACGATACGTGCGGCCAAAATCGGACGAAGTGAAAAGGGTCACCTGCTCGGCGGCCCCGAGCTCGACCGTGGCCTTGTAGAAGGCATCGACCGCCTGGCTCACCTGCGCGAGCAACCCGGCGTGCGCGCCGGAAGTCGGATCGCTGTTGAGCAACTGGGCGGCATGCGTGTCCCACCCACCGAGTTGGACGAAGAACACCTGGCGACGCAGGCCGAGGTTGGGGGCGGCGGCGATGAGCCGGGCGGCCATCCGAAGCTGGGTGCCGGCGGGGGTGTTGGGAAACGGTGTCGTGATCGCCTGCGAGCGGCTCAGCACGGAATTGAGCAGTTCGGCGTTGGTGATCGCGCTCTTGGAAATCCCGGCGAAGGCCGCGTCGAAGAGCGCCGCCTGCGACTGGCCGAACAGATCCTTCTGAGTCTGGAAGCGGGCGAAATCCGCGCCCGAGGTGGCGGTGCTGCCGCTCAGCGCGACGGCGCCGCTCGTGCTCACCGCGTACTGGGTGACGTTCTTGCCGACCTGAAAATAATTTTTCCCCGCGAGACTGATCGACATCGAGATCTCGTTGTTCGTGTTGAACGCATTGAGGAGATCGGCGAGCCGGCCGCCCCAGCCGGTGGAGCTGGGCTTGTCCGGCAC
Organism: Opitutaceae bacterium; assembly: GCA_046594805.1. Classification (GTDB taxonomy): domain Bacteria; phylum Verrucomicrobiota; class Verrucomicrobiia; order Opitutales; family Opitutaceae; genus ER46. Next base: position 8,834 of record JBKJRG010000233.1, read on the forward strand.
GCTGTTCTGCCACTGGACCTGCTGATCGCTATGGGAGAAAAGCTGGCGCGGGAGGGGCACCGAGTTGGCGAGGTACTGGGCGCGGTTCGTCGGATAGACCAGCGTGCCAACATTGGCCAGCAGCGCGGCCTGGCCGGAGTTGAAGAGGTTGTGCAGCTCGGGCACCGCGGCATGCAGGGAAAACGCGCGGCCATCCGACGTGCGGGGCGACAGCGACAGGAGCCCCGTCCGTGGCAATGCCAGGTTTGCGCGCGCGGCGGTGTAGGCGGCGTAGCCGGTCGTGTCCGAGGGGATGATCAGGTTGTTGGCATCGTTGCCGCCGTTGAGGAAGAGGCACACGAGGGCCTTGTAGTCGGACGGCAGCGCGCCCGCGCGGCTGGGGCTCTGGGGACCATTCGCGGGATTCGCGACGGCGCCCATCAGCCGCAACGAGGCGAGCGAGGAGAGCAGGCCGGTGGCGCCGACGGCCGCGCAGCAGGCGGAACCGAGAAACTGGCGGCGGGAGAGATCGGGCGGGGCGTCGGATTTCTTGCTCATGATGGGGAGGAGGAAAGTTCGGAGTTTGGTGTTTGGGGTTTAGAGTTCCGGTCGGAGACGTTCTGCAAGAACTCCAAACTCCAAACTCCAAACTGCGATGCAGCGCTTCAGCGCTGAATCGCCGCGTTGGGGGCGGTGAGAACGAGGAGGATGGCGCTGCGGGCGCGGTCGAGCGGGGTGGCGGTAGCGGGCAGGGCGGCGAGCCCGGCGGTCATGCGCGTGCGGGCCTCGGCCGAGAGGGCACCGGCGAGCACGAGGTTCAGGTGATCGAGCAGCGCCGGGACGTTCGTGACGAGGGTTTGCTCGTAGGCGAGGTCCGGCATCAACGTCGACTGGGCTTGCTGGATCGCTGTCGTCGTGGCGCCCACCGCCGGCACGTTGTTCGCAAAGACAAATGTACGCAGGAAATTCGGCACGAGGGTCGCGTACGTGTCGTCGGTGATCTCGAACTCGGGCGCGACGAGCCCCGCGGCCGCGAGCGGGCCCGGGAGCACATAGTCGGGGCTGAAGAAGTTGAAGACGGTCGGGGAGCGCAACGCGGCCTGCGCGAGCGACCCCTGCGGGCCGGTCAGCTGCGTGCTGGCGTAGATGGCAATTGGCGTCGGCCCCGTTGGCGAATAGGTGTTCGCGCTCGTGATGGGCGTACCGTTCATCGTGACCAGGTGCCCGGAGTACCGGCCGGTGCCCGGCGTGGCGTTGAAGGCGCGGAGAAATCCGCTCAGCCGCAGGATGGGTTCCTTGAGCTTGCCGAAGGAAGGATTCGCCGCGACCACGGGCGACCGCGCCTCATAGTCGGTGAGGATTGCGCGGGTGACGGCCGCCAGGTCGCCCCGGACGCCCGAGCCGTTGTTGGCGAATTTCTGCGCGACCCGATAAACGTATCCGGGACTTGGATTGCTGGTGACGAGCCGCTGAATCAGCCGGCGGGAGATGAAGGGGGCGGTGTTGGGGTGATTGAAAAGCGCATCGAGGGCGAGCTGCAGGTCGCGCGCGCCGCCTTGGTTGGCCGGGATCGGCTGGGCCAGCACCGGGTTGAGATCCTTGGCCGCGTCTTCGTGGAAGGTGGGGAAGAGTTGCAGCGGCGTGAAATAATTCCGCCCGGCGGTGCGAAACGCGGTCGGGTTCGTCGAGGTCGACGGGTACGACCAACCGGTGAACACCTTGGCCATCTCGGTGACCGTTTTCTGGTTGTAGGTCGGGATGGGCAGGCCGTCGTCGCCGAGGACGAGCGTGCCGTCGGGCTGGAGCTGAACGAGGCCGATGGAAAAAAGCTGCATGATCTCGCGGGCGTAGTTCTCGTCCGGCGTCGTGCCAGTGGCCGGATCGGCCTTCGCGTTGCGCAGCGAGCTCAGGTATTCGGCCATCATCGGGCTGCGGGTGATGTCCTCGAGCAGCGTCCGGAAATTGCCGAAGGCCCCCGCTCCGAGGAAATCGTAATAATGCGCGAGTGGCTCGGCGCGGCTGTCGTCCCCGAGGCTGGTATCCGACACCACGAAAATCTCGCTCAGGGCGAAGGCGACCCGCTGACGGAGCTGGTCGGGCGCGGTCAGCGCGAGTTTCCACCAGGCGGACTGCCGGTTGGGCGGGTGAATGGCGTTGAAATTCGAGACGCTCGAACTGCCACCAAACGCCGCGTGGTCGGCGAGGGTGGCGGCGCGGTGCCCGCTGAACGGCAGGGCGAGTTGCGCGTCGAGCCAGGCGTCGATGCTTTGGCCGGCCAGCGCGTCGATTTCGCTCTTCTTCGGGCCGAAGGTGGCCTGGGTCAGGAAACGCGCGGCGTCGACGGCGGTGACATTCGTGAGCGAGACGGCGGGCGGCGCGCCGGGCGCCGTGAACACCCGCGAGCCGGCGCCCTGCACGAAGGTGCCGCGGAGTTCGCCCGTCGGGAAATTGCTCGTGTCGAAGCCGACGTAGATGTTGCCGCTCCGGAGTGCGGCGAGGAGGTCGGCGCTGGTGTAATTGCCGCTGGGCGAGAACAGCCAGTGGGAAGTGCCGCTGGATTGATACGGCAGGTTGAAAACAAAATCGCCGCTCGGGCTGATCCGGAGATGAACCGAGGTGATGGGGGAGCTGAGATTGGAAACCGAGATGGTGATCGCGGCGAGCGTGCCGTCGTTGCTCAGCAGGATCGTCGCCGTGCCCGACGCGGTGGAACTCGTGGCGCCGGGATCCGGGCGGATGTTGGCGACATAGAGCGTCGCCGGGGCGTCGGCGATGGTCACCGTGGCCGTGGAGTGCGCGCCCATGACGTAGCTGGGCTGGGTGAGCACCGTGATGACGACCGTGTCGATGCCTTCGGTCTTCAAGTCCGGGTTGGGCAGGAGGGGCAGGCTGACGCTGGTCGCGCCGGCCGGGATGGTGATCGAACCGGAAAGGAAAAGATAGTCCGCGCCGTTGACCGCCGAGCCGCCGATGCCGTAGCGCACGGTGAGCGGCTCGAACGTGGGGCCGGTGCGCGTGAAAACATACTCGCCGTTCCGGCTGCCGGTTTCGTCGGCCGTCGCGCGCAGCGCGAGCACGGTGACGAAGGCGCGCTCCGCGGGTGAGAGATCGTAAACCTCGACGAGCCCGACTCCGCTGACTCCGCCGACGCCCGTGACCTGCGCTGTGTAGTTGCCCGGCTCGAGATCGAGCAGCAACGCGGCGTCGCGGCTGCCGTTCGGGAAGAGGAACGCGCCCGCCTGGCCAAAGGCGCCCCGCAGGGTCTCCGCGGTGGCGGCGGTGCCGAGGGGCGTGCCCCAGTCGTCGTTCGTTGCGACGGTGCCCGTCGGTGTGCTGGTACGAACGAGCGTGAGGGTGGGATTGGCGAGCACGCCCGGCACGCTGAAGGCCGTCAGCGCGGGACCGGCGGCGCGGATGAGGAGCTTGCGCGTGCCACCGCCGGCGGAGACGACAAATCCAGTCGTGAGCGTGCCGGCGGCGCCACCGACTTGAGCGCGGGTGGAAAGGTTGGTGAACTTGCCGCCCGTCAGGCCCATTTCGTAGACCTCGACGATCGCGATGCCGGTGGTGCCGCCCACGCCGCTCACCTGGGCCGAATACGTCCCGGGTTGCAGGGTGGTCACGAGCGCGGCATCCTGCGAATTAGCGGTGAGCGCGAAGGCACCGACGGAGGCGAAAGCCGCGGCATCGGCGGCGAGCCAGTTGTCATTCGAGGCCACCACGGCGTTGCTCGAGTTGAAGACGGTGAGCAGCGGATTCGCGAGTGTGCCTTGCACATTGAACGCGGTCGCCAGCCGAGGACCCACCGCGCGGATGAGGACCTGCTTGGGCGTCGTGCCGCTGATCCCGAAGCCGGCGATCAGGACATCGCCGCCGGTGCCGACTCGCGTGAGGGTTGAGACATTGACCAGTCGCGGTTCCTGGCCGGCCAAGGAGGCGGCGAACGCGAACGCGAGCATGAGGCCGGCAAGACGGCCGAGGCGCGGGATTTTCATACGCAAGGTGAAGTGGGGTGAAAGTCGAAGCAGGGGAAAGGGGTGTATTGGAGGTTCTAAGCGTCCCGCCGGGGAAGTCGCGACGAAAAAGGGCGACACGGTGGAGCGTGTTGACCCCAACACGGTTCGGACTCGTGGAATTGCCGTGCGTGTTAGAACAATTTGCCTACAACCCCGGGCCCATGGATTCAACTGCCGCGACGTCCACGCCAGCACCGGTGCGGCGCGTGCTGCCGCCGGGTTTCGGGGCGCGGCGGGGACTGAACTGGAGCGTGGTGGGGTTCATGTACACGAGCTTCTACATGTGCCGCTACAACCTCTCCATCGCCAACAAGGCGATCTCGGACGAGTTTGGATTCACGAAGGAGAACATGGGCGACATCCTCGCCGCCCAGTTCTACGCCTACGCGATCGGCCAAGTGGTGAACGGGCTGCTCACCGATCGGCTGGGCGGGAAAACCGCCATGCTCATTGGCGCGGTGGGGACGATTCTCGCGAACATTGCGTTTGGCGCAGCGTCGTTCTGGGGGATGCTCTGGCTCTTCATCGTGCTGCGCGGCATCGATGGCTATTCGCAGTCGTTCGGGGCGCCGGGTTTCATCAAGCTCAACGCGGCGTGGTTCAGCCAGACCGAGCGCGGCACGTTTGCCGGCGTGTTCGGGTTCATGATTAACCTGGGGCGCGTGGCGATCAACCAGCTCGGGCCGGCGCTGCTGGCCGGTTTCGTGTTTCTCGGGATGTGGCAGATTCCGCCGCAGCACTGGCGGATGCTCTTCTTCGTGCCGGCCGCGATCGCGGCGGTGGTTGCCGTCGCGCTGGCGATTTTCGCGAAGGACACGCCGGAGGAGGCGGGTTTCCATAACGTCTACCAAGGGGAGGCCGATCACGACGACAAGGTGAAGGCCGACATGAAGGAGGTCTTCTTCCAGATCGTGAAGAACAAGTACGTCTGGATCATGGCGTCGGCCTACGCCTGCACGGGCGCAGTGCGGCAGACGGTCGACCAGTGGTTTCCGCGCTACCTGCAGGAAGTGCACAAGATCAACCTGGACTCGGCGCTCTTCCTCGTCGTCGGGTTTCTGATTCCGTTCGTGGCGTCGACCGGCTCGTTCATCTCCGGCGTGATTTCCGATCATGTCTTCGGCGGCCGGCGTGCACCGGTGGCGGCGGGGATTTACTGTCTGGAAGTGCTGGTGATCATCGTCGCGTCGCAGCTCAGCGGCGCCGTCCCGATCGCGATCGCGTTCGTGACGGTGGCCTTCACGGTCAACTCGACGCACTCGCTGCTCGGGCCGGCGGCGGCGATGGACATCGGCGGGCGGAAGGCGGCGGCGTTCGCCTCCGGGTGCATCAATTCCTTCCAATATATCGGCGCGGGCGTCGCGATGCAGCTCCTGGGCCGGCTGCTGGAGCGGACGGGCTACACCTATTTCTTCTACTTCATGATCCCATGGGCGCTGGTCGGCGCGATCCTGATGTTCAGCATGGCGAAGCAGGTGAACCTGCGGGCGCGCTAAAGGCGCGCGCGGTTTTGGGTTCTGAGTTTTGGGTTTTGGTTTGCGGAGGTAGGGCGTCGCTCGCCGCCGCCCGCGCATACGGAAGACGCCGTTACTCACGCGGGCGTCGACAAGCGACGCCCCTACACTTCGGCGTGCTCCGCCAGCCCAAGACCCTGGCCTACCCCAGTTCGTAGAACGGCGTGCTTTCGCCCTGTTCGACCACGGAGAACTCGCAGGCGTTGAGCGATTGACGGATGGCCGCGAAGGCGAGATCCACCGCGGCGCGGGAATTGCACTCGCGGGAGAGGTGGGTGAGATAGATTCGGCGCCAGCGCGGGCTCGCCACGGCGGCGAGCAGTTCGCAGGTCGCGAGGTTGGAAAGATGCCCGTGCCGCCCGCTGATCCGCTGCTTCAAGGACCACGGCCGCCGCGGGTCGTTCTTGAGCAGCTCCGGGCAATGGTTGGACTCGACCACGACGACATCGCACTCGCGGATGCACTCGCGCACGTTCAACGGCGCGTGCCCGAGATCGGTGAGCCAGGCCAGCGACCGCCGCGGCGCCAACAAATCGCCCTCCTGGCCGCTGCTGAACCGGAACCCGACCGGCTCCTGCGCATCGTGGGGCACGGCAAAACTCTCGATTTCCAGGTCGCGGAAACGAAACCGCGTGCCCGTTTCGAAAAATTTCCAATCCGGCCGATGCTCCAGCCCGCCCTGGATCGCGCGCGCTGTCGCCTGGTTGGCGAATACCTGGATCTGCGGGAATTTCTTCAGGCCGTCGACCCCCGCGCAATGATCGCCATGCTCGTGGGTGAGAAACACGGCGTCGATCGTCTGGAGCGATTCCCCCAGCGGGGCGAGGAGCTGGGTGAGCCGGCGCGCGGAGAAGCCGGCATCGACCAGGACGCGCGCATTCTCGGTGACGAGCAGGGCGGAATTGCCCGAGCTCCCGGTGCCGAGGATGCTGAACCGCATGGCCATGGTTGAGTTGTTCCCTGCTTTGAAACGCGGACCGCCGTGCGCGGCGACAAGAAAACGAAATCGACCTGTGGGCGGCGGGCGCGCGATGCCGCGCAACCGGTTCGGGAGAAAGTTGGGGGCAGGTCGTTCCTCTCCTCCTCCTTCTCTTTCTCTTTCTCTCCGGTGGCCCCTGACGAAAGAGAAAGAGCTCGGTCGTGCACTTTGCGGACACCCCACGCGTCGGCGAGCGACGCCTCTACGGTGAACGCCGAATCGGAGAGCGGGCGCGCGGTCTGTTTCCGCTCGCCCTGCCGGTTTCCTCCGCTTCAGCTTTTTTCCATGCTACCCCACCCGCCGCTGCCGGAACACTACACCAGCACCGAGGCCAAGCCGGCTTTCGTCAACCGGCTCTTCGACAAGGGCGCGAAACATTACGACGGCGTGGTGGACTGGGGCTTCCTGCGCAGCGGGGCGTACTATCGCCGGTGGGTGCAGGAGCGCCACGGGTTGAAGCCGGGGATGAAAGTGCTCGACGTCGCCTGTGGCACGGGGCTCGTCGCCGTCGCGGCCGCAAAAATCCTGGGTTCCGCGGAGAACATCACCTGCCTCGATCCGAGTGAGGGTATGCTCGAGGTGGCGCGGAAAAAACTGGCGGCGAAGTTCGTGGTTGGCCGGGCGGAGGCGCTGCCTTTTCCGGATAATTCCTTCGATTTCCTGACCATGGGCTACGCCTTGCGGCATGTGCTGGACCTGGAGACCACGTTTCGCGAATACCTCCGCGTCCTGCGGCCGGGCGGGAAAGTCCTGATTCTCGAGGTGACGAAGCCCGCGGGTCGCGCCGGCAATTTTTTCTTCCGGGTTTATTTCGGCCGGGTTTACCCCGCGCTGACGCAGCTCTTCACCCGTAGCCGGGATGCGCGCGACATGATGCGTTACTATTGGGAGACGATGGATGCCTGCGTGCCGCCGGAAACCGTGCTGCAGGCGCTCCGCGCGGCGGGATTCGCGCAGGTCGCGCGCAAACCGATGGCCGGGCTCTTCAGCGAATATTCGGCGGTCAAGCCGTAGCGGCAGGCGTTCCTGCCTGCCGGCCTCTCCGGAAATTCTCGTGCTGGTGCACTTGCTCGTGATCGTAATCGATGATTCGAACCGCCGGAGAAAACCGGAGCACGAGCACGATTAAGAGCACGAGCACGAGGTTCTTCCCCGACGGTCAGGACTGCGGCCCCCGAGGCTGCTGCGGACGCGCTTGACGCCCGCGCGCGCCATGTCCTCAACAACACCCGCCATTGCGGCCGCGGCCTGATTCCTTTCACCCATGTCCGACCCTCTTGTCCTTCGCCTCAAGACGCTGATCATCGAGACCCTCAAGCTCGATGAGGTGAAGCCGGAGGACATCCCGGACAACGAGGCGCTGTTCGGCTCGGCGCGCTTTGGGCTCGATTCCATCGACGCGCTTGAGCTGGTGCTGCGCCTGGAGAAGGAATTCGGGGTGAAAATCGGAAGCAGCGAGGAATCGCGCAAAGCGCTGGCGAGCGTGAGCGAACTGGCGGCCTTCATCCGGGCGCGCCAAACCGAGGCCAAGGCCTGATCGGCCGGGCGCGGCTGCCCGCGCCGACGTATCCGCCTCACCTGGACTCCTGGATGACTCCCACGGCGGACCAGTTCCCCACCGGCATCGCGGCGTGCGGCTGCCTGACGCCTTTCGGCGATGCGGTTGCGACGACGCGGGCCTTGCTCGACGGCCGGGTGGCTTTGCAAATGCGCCCGGTCCTCGGCCGGGATGGCGGCGATTGCGTGCCGCTGGCGCTGGTGGGGGAAACGATGGACGAAACCCTGCCGCCGCGTTGGCTCGGCGCGCTGCGCGGCCTGGCCGCCACCGTGCCCGGCGAAGCGTGGGGTACGGCGCGCCGGCCGGTGATGGTCACGAGCAGCAACTTCGGCGTCGGCAGCCTGTACGCGTTCACCCGTGATCGCGATCCGGCCCACCTGCGCCATGGGCCGCCCTTCGCGACGGTCGAAATGTTGCAGCGTGAGCTGGGCTGGGGCGGTGACGTGACGGTGTTCTCGCATGCGTGCGTGACGGCACACCTCGGGCTCGCGCATGCCGCGCGGCTGCTGCAGGCGGGGCTGGCGGATGAAGTGCTCGTTTTCTCCTTCGATTTCGTGAGCCCGTTTGTGGCCGGCGGATTCAACAGCCTGAAAATCCTGAACGGTTCGATGCCGGCGCCCTTCGCGGTGCGCGAGGTGGGCGCGATCGGATTGGGCGACGGGGCGGGCTTCGCCGTGCTGAAGAAAGGGCGCGCGGACTTCCGGCTCGAGGCGCATGCGCTGCACAACGAGATGCACCATTTCACCAGCAACCAGCCGGACGGCGCGGGTTTCGCCGCGTGCGCCACGGCGATCGCGCAAGCGACGCAAGGTCGGCGCGTATGGGTGAAGGGGCATGGCACCGGCACATTGGAAGCGGGCCGGCTCGAGGCGGAGAGCTACGCGCGCGTGCTGCCCGGCGCGCCGCTGGTTTCCTGGAAAGGCAGCCTCGGGCACACGCTCGGAAGTTGCGGACTGGTGGAACTCGCGG
>JBKJRG010000400.1:0-5054 GCA_046594805.1 Opitutaceae bacterium
CAGCGGCGCTCAGTGGTCTCGCGGCCAACTCCCGACGTTGTCCTTCCAAGTTGCAGGATCGCCGTCCTTTCCGGCGGACCAGACGAGGACTTTCTTTGCCAGCCTCTTTCCCGGATCGCTCGGGTCGGTGACGAAGCCGTCCCCATCGCCATCCAAACGGATGAGATAGGGATGGCCCCAGGGATCGAGAAGGGCGGCCGATTTCGCTGTGCGAACGAGGCCATTGAAGCGTTTTCCCCATTCAGTTTTGGCGTCTTTGATGTCGCCGAGAAAGTCGATCTTCTTGGAATTGGCTGTCGGGTCGAGTGCTTTGAGAATGCTGATGAGATTTTCCGCGTCGCCGCTGTCCGAGTCCCAGTCTTTGCCCTTCACCGCACTCGTCGGCGCGGGGAGGTGGTCGTATTCGGTGTGGAATTGATCGATGGCGTTGTATATCGCCATCGCGGTGGCTTGGGCGTCTGCCTTCAATGCTCGCCGTGGCATTCTGGAAACCTGCTGAGCGACTCCCATCAGAAACAGCACGACAACACTCCAAAAGATCAGCCACGGCCACCTCCGGCACCGGTCACATCGCCGCTCGTGCTTTGTCTCTTCTGGACTCATCATGCCGCCATTGTCCGGCTTTCCGTAGAAAAGGAAAGCATTCCCAAGCGCGGCTATGGCGGCAGTATTTCCACGATGTCGGCGAAGACGATGCCGCCGGGATGCGAGAGGGCGTTACAGCGGCCGTGGAGTTTGGTGCCGGGGGGGACGCGGAGGAGGTCGCCGGTGTGTTCGTCGGCTTCGATGGTGAACCAGGCGCGGGGGGCGCATTGGTGCAGGATTTTTTCTGTTTCGAGAATACCGCCGAGGGGTTGATGGCCTTCGCGGATGAGACGCTTCACTTTGTCAGGGAAACCTTCCAATTGGATGCCGATGGCGCCATATTCCACCGGCGCGCCGTCGCTGGCGCGGTGGAGGACCACCTGACGCATTACATAGTCGTCGGACATTTCCGCCTGCACGACTTCCAGCGTGATGTCGCTGCCGTGGTGGGCGCGCAGGGTGGGGGTCATGTCCGACTGGTGAACGAGGAGGCTGCGCTGCGGCTGCGGCAGTTGTTCACCGTCGTGGAAAGCCACGGGCGGGAGCGGGAGTTCGTCCTGATTGTAGAAATAAAGCAGCGGCATGAGCAGATCCAGCTCGCGCGCGCCGTGGGCAGCATTAAGTATAGCGGGCATGACGGTGTTGGGGGAGGAAGAACTCATGCAGGAGGCGATCCACCTGCATGAGGCCATCGCGGTTCAGGGAAATGGTGTCGCCGTCCACCGAGCCGAAGCCCTCGCTGCTCAGCCAAGCCAGTTGCGCGGCGAAGCGCTCGCGCGGATCAATGCCGTGGCGCTCGATATAGTAGCTCGCCTGCACGCTGCCCAGCTTGAGCCGCAGGATGAATTCGCGGATGAAGCGCTCTTCGGCGTTCGTGTGATAGGCGCGGTAGTAGGGCATTTTGCCGCTGTCCACCAGCATCTGATAGGGCAGAATGTCCGCGTGGTTTTGCACATGCACATCACCGAGGACCCCGAATGACGCCACGCCCAGCGGCAACAGGTCGGCACCGCTCCACAGGCTGTCGCGATAGACAAATTTCGTCTTCCGGGGATCCTTGACCACCGTCGTGGCGCTGCTCACGGTGTAGCCGGCTTTTTCAAAAGCCGCGAACGCCTCGCTGACCCATCGGCGCTTCGTCGGCCAGTCGGCCACAGGCGCCACGAGCTTGCCCGCCGCCTTCATCTCTTTGTAGATCGTCGTGTTGTACGGGATCTCCATCTGGTAGATCGTCACGCTGTCCGGCCGCAGGGCGATGGTCTGCTCGATGTTGCGCTGCCAGTTGATCTCGGTCTCCTCCAGCATCCCCGCGATCAGGTCGACGTTGATCTGCGCGAATTTCTCCGCCCGCGCCCGTTCGAAGGCGGTGAACACTTCCGGAGAGCGATGCGCGCGGCCGTTGATTTCCAGGATGTGGTCATCGAAGTTCTCGATGCCCAGGCTGAGCCGGGTCACGCCGACTTCCTTGATTGCGGTGAGCTTCCCGGCGTTGAGCGTCCCCGGCTCGGCCTCGAACGCGATTTCCTCCGCCGCATCCCAGGGCAGCACCGCCTTCAGTTGGTCGGTCAGTTCCTTGAGTTGCCGGGCTGAAAGGTACGAGGGCGTGCCGCCGCCAAAATAAACGAAGTGCGGTTTCCGTCCCTGGTAGAGCGGCCGCGCCGCAATCGACTTCAGCTCGGCGATGGTCGCATCGAGGTACGCCTGGATTTCCTTCGCATTCTTGTCGGTGTAGACCCGGAAATAACAAAAATGGCAGCGCTTCCGGCAAAACGGGATGTGGTGGTACAGCCCCAGTTTCGCGCCGGGGGAGGGCTCCGAATTCAGCGCGGTCTCGACTTCGAATTTCTGCTCTTCGGACCAGAAGGAAAACGGCGGATAATTCGAGATGAAATAATTTCCTGCGAGGGTGGAGTCCTTCGTCGTGGCCGGGGGGGCGGCAGGTTGGTTATTCATGAGGGGACGGGACGCAGGCGCGGAGAAAACGTTACCGGGGCCCCGGCCCTTCGCGAATTGCAAATACCGTGCCCTTTTCGCCGCTGACAATGATCTGGTGATTGCCGAAGGCGGCGGAGGCAACCAGCGATTCGCCCAACTCCAGCCGCCAGACTTCCTTGCCCGTGTCGAGGCTGGCGGCGTAGAGCCGGCCATCGCTCGAGCCAAAAACGACGCCATCCGAGAAAACGATGGGCGAGGCCTCGACCCGGCCGCCCGTGCTGAACTTCCAGGCGACTTCGCCTGACGCGCGATGAATCGCATGGAGGTGCTTGTCGCGCGAACCGATCAACACCAGGCGGTCATTCACCGCGGGCGAGCTGAAGAAGGGCAGCGCGCGGTCCTCGTACACCCACGCGACTTTTCCACCGAGAACGTCGAACGCCACCACCTGGTTCGCATAGTTGCCGCAGAATGCCATCGTTCCAAACGTGCCAATCGAGGCGGGGATGTACGCGTTCGCCGGGATGGCGTGGACCGGGCTTCCGTCCTTCAGGTTGACTACGTGGAGCTGGGCATCGCATCCGCCGAACACGACAAAGCGGCCATCCACCACCGCGGGGGCCCCGTTGATGTAGTTGTCGGTCTTGTAGGTCCAGACGACTTTGCCGTTGGCCGCGTCCAGGGCGCGAGTGGTGCCATCATAGCCGTTGAGCAACACCCAGTCGCCGGGTCCCACCGGGTTCTTGATCGCCGTCGCGCCGGAACTGATTTTGTCCTCCGTCGAAAAACGCCACACCTCGGTGCCGGTGTCCGCGTTGAGCGCGTAGAGCCGGCCATCGTTTGACGAGAGGTAAACCATCGTCGCCGTCACCGCCGGTGCCGCGGTGATGTCGTCCTTGGTGTCGAAGTGCCAGAGCTCCTTGCCGGAGTCCGCGGTGATACAATGGAGGATGCCTTTGGCCGTGCCGATATGAACGCGGCCGTTGGCGATCGCGGCTTCCGCCGAGACCGGACCCGCGGCGGCAAACGTCCAGGCGGTGGTCGGATTAAGGGGCAGTTTTGCCGCCACGCTGCCGCTCAAGCCCGGCCCACCGCGCGTCATCGGCCAGGTAATAAGTGGGCCCGGGGTGGCTTTTGTCTCGGACCTTTTTCCGCCCGGCGCGGCGGTGCGCTCGCCGCACCCGGCGAGACTGAGGCCCACGAACGCGGCGAGCAGACCAATCGCGCCAGGGCCACGTCTGCGAGCGTGAGCGACCGGTTCTCCGTCCGCTCGCTCACGCTCGCAGCTACGCGCGCTGGATTTTCTAACCGGCAGAGCCATGGGGAGCGAGCGCACGCCGGTAAAGTGCGATGTAGTCGTCGAGCTGCAATGCGCGTGGGTTGAATTGCCCCGTCCATTGCCGGGCGGCGTCCTGAGCCAGCGCTTGGAATTCGAACGCCGCACCGTTGACGCCCGGAAAACCGCTCGCGGCGACCAGTTCCGCCACCCAGTCGACCAGCCGCAGCGTGGTAACCTGCGCTTCCTTCAAGATGACAGAATAGCGCGCATAAATCGCGCTGACCGCCGGCTCGGCCGCATTGTATCTCATCACGTGCGGCAACATCAGGGCCACGGCGTGGCCGTGGGCGAGCTCGTGCCGGGCGGTGAGGGGATTGGCGGTCGCGTGGGCCGCGCCGAGCATGCTGTTCTCAATCGCCAGCCCGCTCATCGCCGCGCCCAGCAACATTCGTCCGCGATCATCGCGGGTCGCGTTGCCCGCGATCACGGGTCCGATCGCGACGGCGATATTGCGAAAGGCGCCTTCGGAATAGAGCGACGACATCGCGTTGCGCCGGGTGCACACCGCGGACTCCAACGCGTGGGCCAACGCGTCGAGTCCCGTGAGAATCGCCACCGACTTCGGCTGCGTCTCGGTTAGATCGGGATCGAGGATCGCGATCCGCGCCCGCGCCTGGGCGTCGCCGCAGGCCATTTTTTCGTGGGTATCCTCCCGGCTGACGAGCGCGTACGACTGGCATTCGCTGCCGGTCCCGGCCGTGGTGGGCACGGCGATGAAGGGGAGCATCGGCTTGGTCGCCTTGCCGTAACCGTGATAGTCCCGCATCGCTCCCCCGTTGGTCAGGAGAAAATTGCAGGCCTTCGCCGTGTCCATGCTGCTGCCACCGCCCAGGGCGACAATGCCGTCGAAGCTCTGACCGCGCGCAAAATCACGGCAGGCCTCCGCGTCCGCCTCCGTCGGGTTCTCCTTCGCCCGGTCGTACACCGCGACGGGAATGCCCGCGGCCTCGAGCAGACGCTGCGCCGTGGCGAGGTGACCGGCCCGGGCAATCCCGGTGTCACTCACGAGCAACACGGATGAAGCCCCGACCTCGCGCACGCAGGCCGGAAGTTCGCGCATCACGCCGGGACCAAAGACGAGTTTCGGCGCCGGTTTGGAGACGAACGATTCAATCATTAGAGGGATGAACGGTTCGACGGCATCGTTCCCGCGTAGGCGAAGTCACAACGTCAGACGTTCGCTGCTCTGAGTTTC
>JBKJRG010000283.1:0-4035 GCA_046594805.1 Opitutaceae bacterium
CAGCCGGCTGCCGCTGGTGGTATTGGCGGCTTGGTAACCGACATCATCGCCGGCCTTCACTTCAAAGGGAGAAAGCTCGACGGGCGCCGTGCCGGCTTCGGCCGCCTTCGCCTCGGCAGCCTTTTTCAGTTCGGCCGGCGTCAGCGGCGGCGCCGGTGGAACGGCGACCGACTCGGTCGGCGGCACGGGCGCGGCCTGTCCGAAAACAAACGTCGCGGAGAGCAGGAGGCTGGCCAGGGCGGCGGCCGAGCAGCTCATTCCGAGACGGACCCGCGAAAAAACACGGCGGAGGGAAGGAGGCATGATGCGTGGGAGGTTGGATCGACCCTCCGCCGCCCGCGGTGGCGGGCGTCGCAGGCGATCAGGCGTGGTCAAAGCGCCGGGGTCAGGGCAAGCATGCGCGCCGGGCATGACCACGCCAGCCTCTAAATCCGCGTTTTCAGGGGACGCGGGCGCATCTGAGTTTCTGGACCGCGCGTCGGAGCCTGTCGTGGCACGGGCCTCTTGCCCGTGTGTGGCATGGGCATCCTGCCCATGTAGGCGGCGCGGAGCGCCGTCCACGGGCGGGACGCCCGTGCCACGTTCGCGCTGACCAGAAACTGAGATGCACCCTTGGACGCTGGATGGGAATTATTCCCAGCGCGACCAGCGCTTGCCGCTCGAGGAGCTCGCGGCTCAACTCGCCGCGCCATGCCCGCCTACGCCCGCGCCCGCTCCCTCATCGACGCCGCCCATTCGGCCGATCCGACCCGGGCGCCCGATGGCCGCGCGGCCGAACTGGTCTACGCGGAACGGATCGAATCATGGGTCGCGCGCCTCGAGCCGGATGCCTCGCCGCTGCTTCGCCTCGCCGCGCGCTGCCAGCATCTCGAGCGCTGGTCGGTGCCACGGGCCAGCTATCCGATGGACAAACCCGGTTACCTCACGTGGCGCCGCTCGCTCTACACCCGGCAGGCGGAGCGGGCGCGGGCGTTGTTGGTGGAGGCCGGAGTGAGCGCGGCGGAAGCGGCGGAGGTCGCGACGTGGGTTTCGAAAACCGGGTTGAAGACGAACCCCGGCACGCAGGCGCTGGAGGACGCCGCCTGCCTCGTATTCCTCGAAAACGAAATCGGCGCCTTCGCCGCGCAACACGCCGACTACCCGCGCGAAAAATTTATCGATATCCTCCGAAAGACCTGGCGCAAGATGACCCCGGCCGCGCACCAGGCCGCACTTGCGCTGGAGTTGCCGCCCGCCATCGCCGCGCTGGTCCGTGACGCCGTAGCGACCCCGCCGCGGGGAAGTGCTGGGTAGGGCGGGCGCTGGCTGGCGCTTGCCTGCCCTTAGCTTGGTCGAAGGGACGCCATGCCGTCGCGCGGCCCGCGTGGTCATCGCCAGCCCGTGCCGGCAAGCACCGCTCACCGCCCGTTCGACCGCGCCGACTCGGCCGACCGCGCCCGCTTCGAAACCCGCGCCGGGGTTTACTGTTGAAACGCGCGCCCGTCTTATCCGTCATGCCAACCCGCGGCCGCCGTCGGCTGCGTTTTCCCCGGCATGGAACCCTCTCCTCTTCCGCCCCAGCCTGCCCGGCGCAATTTCATCACCCGAGCCGCCGCCATCGTCATCGGCGGCCTGATTTCCCTCGTTGCCCCTCTCGCCGGGCTTTTTGTTTTTCTCGATCCTTTGCGGCGCAAATCGGAGGCGGGGGCCGCCGTGCGGGTCACGTCGCTCAATGCGCTGCCCGAGAACGGCGAGCCGCGCAAATTTTCCATCCAGCGCACGCAGGTCGATATCTGGAATCGCACGCCGGACGTACCGGTCGGCGCCGTGTACCTGCAGCGCTTCGGTGCCAGGCAGGTGCGCGCGCTCAACGCCAAGTGCCCGCACGCCGGTTGTTTTGTGAATTTCAAGGGCGGCCCGAGCAATTACCACTGCCCCTGCCACGACAGCACGTTTGCGGTCGATGGCCGAATCCTCGACCCCAAAAGTGCCAGCCCGCGCGGCTTGGACGAACTGCAGGTTGAAATCCGCGGGACGGAAGTCTGGGTGCGATTCCAAAACTTCCGCGCCGGCGTGACCGCGAAGGTGCCGGTCTGATGAAGCCCCTCTTCGACTGGATCGACCACCGCACCGGCGCGAGGAAGCTGCTGCACGAAGCGCTCTTCGAAAAGGTCCCCGGGGGCGCGCGGTGGCGCTATGTCTGGGGCAGCACGCTGGTCTTTTGCTTCGTCATCCAGGTGGTGACCGGCCTCTTCCTCTGGCTGGCGTACAGCCCGAGTTCGCAGACCGCCTGGGAAAGCGTCTACTATATCCAGTACGAAATGTGGGGCGGGTGGTTCCTGCGCGGCCTGCATCACTACACCGCGCAGGCGATGACCATCCTGCTCGTCCTCCATTTGATGCAGGTGGTGATCGATGGCGCCTACAAGGCGCCGCGCGAAATCAATTTCTGGACCGGGATCCTGCTCCTGCTGCTCGTTCTCGCCCTCTCCCTCACCGGCTATCTGCTGCCGTGGGATCAAAAAGGCTACTGGGCGACCCGCGTCGCAACCGGGATCATGGGCATTACCCCGGGAATCGGCCCGCAGCTCGAGCGGCTGGTGGTGGGCGCCAGCGATTACGGGCATCATACGCTGACCCGTTTCTTCGCGCTGCACGCGGGCTTTATTCCCGGCGCGATCATCGCGTTTATCGTCGCGCACATTTATCTGTTCCGCCGCCACGGGATCACCGCGAAGGAACCGCGGAAGAAGCCGGACTCGACGTTCTGGCCCGATCAAGTGCTGTGCGATGTCGTGGCCTGCCTCGCCGTGCTCGCGGTGATTCTGTTCTTCACCGTTCGCACGCATGGCGCGGCGTTGGACGCCCCCGCGGATCCATCCGAGCCTTATCCCGCCCGGCCGGAATGGTATTTTCTCTTTCTGTTTCAGCTCCTGAAACTTGACGCATTCAAGGGCCACCTGGGGGAAATCCTCGGCGCCATCATCATCCCGACCGTGGCGATGGCGTACTTGTTTGCCATGCCCCACATTGGGCGGACGCGGGCCGGCCATCGTCTCAATCTCGCGTTCCTCTGGGCGATGCTCGGCGTCATCGGCTCACTCACTTTCCTGGCGCTGCGGGACGACCGAAATAACCCCGGCTTCATCGCGGACGTGAAGGCCGCGGAGGCCGATGCCCGGCGCGTCGTCGAACTGGCGCGCGAAGGCATTCCCCAAACGGGCGCGGTGACGCTGCTGCGCAACGATCCCCTGACCCAGGGCCCGAAGCTCTTCGCGAAAAACTGCGCGAGCTGCCACCGCTACGACGGCCACGACGGCTTGGGGGGCCAGCCCAAGGACAAGATTGCCGCCGCCGATCTCAAGGGCTTCGCGAGCCGGGAGTGGCTGACCGGGCTGCTCGATCCGAAGCGAGTGGCCAGCCCGCATTATTTTGGCGCGACCAAATTCAAGGAAGGCAAGATGGTGAAGTTCGTGACCGAGGAAGTCGCCGAGTTCACCGCCGAGCAAAAAGGCCAGTTGCAGAAAGTCGTCGCCGCCCTCTCGGCCGAGGCTCGGCTGAAATCGCAGCGCGAACTCGACCGCCGCGACGAAGGTGCGATCGCAGCGGGCAACAAGTTGATCGGCAGCAGCGTGATGAATTGCACGGAGTGCCACCGGTTCCACGAGGAAGGCGAAGATGGCGAGGCCCCCGACCTGACCGCCTACGGCTCGCGCGAGTGGCTGGTCGCGTTTATTTCCGACCCGGAGCACGAGCGCTTCTACGCCAAGCGCAACGACCGCATGCCGCAGTTTGCCATCGAGAAGGTGATGACGGAACAGGAAGTGGGCCTCGTCGCCGACTGGCTCCGCGGCCAGTGGTACGAGCCGAAGAGGTGAGTGGCTGCGGCTTCCAGCCGCAGATGGGAAACGATGCCGGGCGACGATAACCAAGACCCGTCAAACGAGTTGGGGGTCGGGGATCTGCGGCTGGAAGCCGCAGCCACTTCAGCGTCAGAGACACCCGGGGATCCCCCGCATCAGAATCGTGCTCTTGCTCGTGCTCGTAATCTTGCTC
>JBKJRG010000713.1:0-10326 GCA_046594805.1 Opitutaceae bacterium
AAACAAGGCAGCGCCGTTTCGCTTGTAAACCAAAATTTCGGCGGGAAATTTCCGATACGGAGTAATTAGGCCCGAAGCGACTCCGTTCTTTCCCTGCTTATTGTAACGCTTCGCGATCACTCGGTCATCGACCTGCCCCGCTGCGCCGGTCGTGACCGCCGGCAAGAATCAGGTATTCGTAGGTAGCGAGCTCGCTCGCGCTCCGAGGGCGCCAGCAAGCTGGCTACCTACGCATCGGAGAATGGCGCAAAACGAGGGAATCAGGAGAGACACCCTAGACGAAAACGCCGTCGCGCATGGGCCGCGTGACGTCACAACGCTGGGCAATCTCGGGATTGTGGGTCACCAGCACCACCGCCTGGCCGCTTTCCTTGGCGAGGCGGGTGAGGAGGTCGAACACCAGCCCGGAATTCTTCACGTCGAGATTTCCCGTGGGTTCATCCGCCAGCAGGATGGACGGCTCGTTGGCGAGGGCCCGGGCGATGGCGACCCGTTGCTGCTCGCCGCCCGAAAGCTGCGTGCCAAGTCGGTGAGCCTTGTTGCCCAGTCCGACCGACTCGAGCAGAGCGCGCGCGCGCGCCTCCATCGCCGCTGGCGCGAGTCTGGCCAGTTTTCGCATCGGCATCATCACGTTCTCGAGCGCGGTGAATTCGAGCATGAGGAAATGAAACTGAAACACAAAGCCGATGTGCGCTCCCCGCGCGGCCGTGCGGGCGAAATCGTCGTGATTCGACATCGGCCGTCCATTGATCTCGATCTGGCCCTCGTCGGGCTGATCGAGCAAGCCGAGCAGGTAGAGCAGCGTGCTCTTGCCACAACCCGAAGGACCGACGATCGCGTAAATCTGGCCACGCTGCGCCTCGAAGCTTACGCCTTTCAGCACGTGAACCCTCCCCTCGCCCTGGCCCAAATACCGGTGCAGGCTGGTGCAGCGTAACGCGAGTTCGCCCCGAAGAGTGGAGGAGGCAGTGGCAGTCGTGCTCATTGGGCGGTCCCGCGCACGATGTCGCCGGGTTCGAGCCGCGCGGCGCGCCGCGCCGGGATGACGCTCGCGATCATCACCATGACCACCGCGGTCGCGATGGCCTGGACGTAATGGGCGGGTTCCGAGGAAACCTGGAAGGTCTCGGTCTTGAAAATGCCCCGGACCGAAATGGGGACGTGCGACACGCCAAAGGTCACCGCCGCTCCGAACAGCGCCCCCAACAACGCGCCGATGGCCAGGACGATTCCGGCCAGCCAGAGAAAGATCTGCGTGATATCCCGGCGCTCGAACCCCATCGAACGCAGGATCGCGATCTCCTTGGTCTTCTCGAGGACGATCATGGCGAGGGTGTTGAACATCGCGAGGCTGGCGATGAGGGTGAACACGGTGACGGTGATTCCGCTCGAGATGCGCAAGGCCCGGAACACCTCCAGCCAGATTTCCTCGCGCTTCTGCCAGGGGGTCGCGCTGTGTTGCAACACCTCCTCCATCCGCGCGGCGTCGGCCCTGGCCCGATCCGGATTGTATAGGTTGATCTGGATCAAGCTGGCGCCCGTGGGCTTTTTCAGGAGCGAACGCGCCTCGCCCAGCGCTACATACACGCGAGTCTTGTCGATATCGCGGACCCCGGTTTCGTAGATCGCCGCCACCCGGTGCCGCTGGGACTGGCCCCGCGCCGTGATCACGAACCAGTCGTTCACGGCGAGCTGGAGTTGATCCGCGATCACGCGCCCGACCAGCGCGCCGGACGGCATCTCCCGGAACGTGTCCAGGCTGCCCACCACGATCTGGCTCGCGAGCGCCGAAACCTGGAGGTGCGATTCCAGCTCAATCCCATAAACTTGCGCGTCGATGGTCTTGAATGAGCTCGAGACCTGGGCGTTGCCGCGCAGCACCTGTGAAACCCCGCGGACGTTGGCGAACTGCCGGACCGCCTCCATGATCCGCCGGGGTTCATCCACGCCCTCGATGTATTTCACCCCCTCCTTCTGCCGGAACTCAAAATCGGACCCGACCGCGCCGACGCTGCGCATTGTATCCTGGATGCGATCCTCGATGCGCATGGCGCCATCCGTCCCCAGCAGCGTGCGGATGAAGAATTTCTCGAACCCGCTCGTGGTGGCCTGCGTGACGATGAACAGGCCCACGCCCAGCACCGTGCAGGAGAGGCTCATCAGCATGGCGCGCTTCTTCGCCGTGAGGAAGCGGTACGCGATGCGGAGATTGGGCGACATCGAAACAGTACGCGCGGACCGCGCCGCTATTTGCCCGCCTCGGCCGAGACGCGCTGCCCGCTCCGGAATTTATCGAGGTCTTCGACGATGACGAGCTCGCCCGGCGCCAGGCCCTGGGTGATCTCGGCCCAATTCAGTCCCTTGAAACCAACCTTCAACTCCCGCTTTTCCACCCGGCCTTGATTGACGACGTACGCGAAATTTCCGCTGAAAACCGCCCGCCGGGGGACCACCGGAACGTTCTCGTGCTCCCCCACGGTGATCGTCGCCTCGCCCGTGCTGTTGGGGTTGAGCTTCTCGAGCGGCGCCTCGACTTTCAGGTGGACCGAATAGCGCCGGTTGTCGGGGTCGGCAAAAGGCAGGATCTTGATGACTTTGCCCTCGAACGATTCGCCCGGATAACTGAGCAATTGAACCTTGGCGGGCGAGTCGAGCTTCACCTTGGCGAAATCCTCCTCGCTGATCCGCACGACGACCACGCGTTGGTTGGCATAAAAAGTGGCTACGGTCGCGCCGGCGCTCACGAGCGTGTCGACCGACACCAACACCCCCTTCACGACTCCGTCGGCAGGGGCGGTCACGATCATCTTCTTGAGCAGGATGTCGTGCGCGTCCTTGGCGCTTTTGTAATCCGCCTCCAGTTTTTTCAACCCGAAGTCCGTCAGATCCAGCTGGGTTTTGACGAGGTCGAGTTTCCGCTCGGCGGCGAGCACGTCCTCTTTCGAGGCGCTGCCGATCTCGAGGAGCCGTTTCGCATCGGCCAGCACTTTTTCAGCGGCGACCTGGTCGGAATTGCGTGCGCCGGCCACCCGGGCCTTTTCCTTCGCGGCCTCGTATTCGCGGGTGACCTCCGCGAAGGCGCGCATCACCTCCGAAGTATCGAGACGCAACAAAACATCCCCTTTTTTGAACGGCTTGGTTTCATCCAGCGGCTCGCACCATTCCACGCGGCCCGCCGACTCGATTTTTAGCTGCTGCAGGTCCTTCTCGGCGAAAACCTCGACGTTGCCGGTCACGGCATCGACGGCCTTGCCCCGAATCACCTCGGCGACCACCGCGGAGTCGCGAAAACCGATCAGCGCGGCATAGATGCCTCCGGCCACGAGCGCGAGGACGACCAGGAGTTTGAGCAGGGCGTTACCTTTTTTCGCGTGCATGACGGGAGGGGATGTTTTGCAGGGCGGGATCGGCCCCGGTGAGCGAGACAAACTCGCACCACCTGCCCAGCAAGGTGGCGCGGGCCACGGCGCTGGCGGCGTTGCTGAGATAGACATTTAGAGTGGCCTCGTCTCTTTCACTCTCGGGCCGGTTGCCGAGCTTTATTTCGTCCGAGAGCCGGGCGAGCGCCGCCACCGAAAGCGTCCGCCGGCGATCGGTCAACTTGACCGATTCCGCCTCCAAGGCGAGCTGGCGCTCGAGCCGTTGCGCTTCTTCCTGGACGCGCTCCACCGCGGAGGCACGCTTATGTTCGAAGAGCCGCTTGTCCGCCATGGCCTCGCGTTTCACCCCTCGCGTCGCGAACCCGTCGAAAATCGACCACTCGGCGCGGACGCCCACGGACTGACGTTCAACCCCGCGCTGCTCGACTCTCACCGCCGTCGCGTTGGTGGAGTTCTCGACGTAGTGGCCGGCGCTGGCGTTGAATTTCGGCAGGAGTCGCACGCGTGCAATCTGGTAACGCAGGTCCGCTTCGCGGGCCTGCATATCGTAGATTTGCACTTCGAAGGAACTCTTCGCCCCATCCCGGAGCAAGCCCGCGAGCAACGCCGCGGCTTGGGCGGAAGAGAATGGGACTTCCGGAATATCGAGCGGAACATCCTCGTCTTTCAAGTCGCTCAGGCCGGCCACCCGGGCCAGCGCGCGTCGCATCCCGGAAAACTCAACTTCCAGACGCTGCACCTCGAGCGCATTCTCCTCGGAGTTGAGCAGCCAGCTGGTCACCTCGCCCTCCGGCACCATCCCGCGTTCGTACTTGTCGCGCGCCAGCTTCAGGCTGGCTTCGCGCATCTTTTGCCGGGCGCGCGCCTGGTGCAGTGCCGCCTTCTTCGTGATCAGGATCAGATACGAGCTGCGGAGCCCCACCGCCAGCAGCCGGTACGCCTCGGAAAAATTCCGCTCGGCGACCGCCGCCATGATGCGAGCCCGCGCGCTGTCCTTCTTCAGGGCGCCCCAATAAAATAGTGCCTGGCTCAATTCGATCCGATAAAACAGCCCGTTGTCGCGCGTCCGGTTCTCCGTGTTGCCCGCGACCGCGGATTGCGTGCTGGAATAGTCGAAGATGCTGCCCAGTTGCGGCCAGCGCCGGGCGTCAGCCTGGTCGATCTTCGCGTCCACCACGGTGACCTCGAGCCCCTTCTCGATCATGGCCGGCGATTGCTGCAAGGCACGGTCAAGGAGCACCTGCAAGGCCGGGAAATAGTGCTCGGGCAGCGTCGCGCGCAGGTCGGCAGTCTGGGCGTGATTCACCCCGACGATCCAAACCCAGCCAAAAACAATCGACCACGCGCGCCAGAAACCGCGCGAAGAGCTGGAAGCCAACAGCAACATCAAGTGAAGCGAGAGTTAAACGGTCAGAGCGCTGGATTTCGAGAGCGTTTGCAACAGGTTTTTGCTCCGGGGCACATCTCCGAGTTGTCGGTGGCCCGAGGTGGCATGGGCATCTTGCCCATGTCTGGGAATTTCCCAATCCCACGGGCGAGACGCCCGTGCCACTCCCGAACACCTTCGACCGCCACCGACAACTCGGAGATGCGCCCTTTGCTTCGGAAAAACCTAAAAGATCCTGGCTGCTCCAGCGGAAGCCGCCCCTTGACACTTTTACAGCGCGAAGACGCTGTAATAAGCAGCCGGTCAGAACGGGCAGCATCGCTTTCTCGCGACAGGTGGTCCCACAATGGAAGGTGGACTGCTCTTACTGACCGGCTGCTATGCCCATCGAAATCTCCGCCCTCGCCTGCGAACATCTGGAGCGCGTCCGCGCTTTTTATGACGAGGCGCCGACGGAGCCGCTCGCGGGCGCGCGTTCCTATCGCACGCTGCTCGCCCACTACTACAACCTGCTGATCCCGCCGGATGCCAGCGTGCTGGAAATCGGCTGCGGCTCCGGCGAACTGCTCGCGCGCCTGCGGGCAACGCGCAAGGTGGGCGTGGATATTTCGCCGCGGCAGATTGAGGCCGCGCGCGAACGCGTACCGGACGCGGAATTCCTCGTCCAGGCCGGCGAACTCCTCGAGTTGGAAAGCACGTTCGATGTCATCATTATTTCGGACACGCTCAACCTGGCCGCGGATGTCCAACGGCTGCTGGAGCGGCTGCACCGCGTCTCGCATCGCGACACGCGGCTGCTGGTCAATTTCCAAAATACATTGTGGCGCCCGCTGCTCTCGCTCGCGCGAGTGCTGGGATTGAAGGCGACCCAGCCCCAAAACAGCTGGCTCGCCTCCTCCGACCTGGTGAACCTGCTGCACCTCTCCAGCTGGAGCGTGATCTCGCACCACGGCCGCATCCTGCTGCCATTTTCCGCGCTCGGCATTGGCACTTTCTTCAATCGCTGGTTCGCGCCCTGGCTGCAGTGGTTCTGCCTCACCGTCTTCATGGTCGGTCGCCGCAGCGATACTTCGGCCAACGTGCCGCTGACGGTGTCGGTGGTAATCCCGGCCCGCAACGAATCCGGCAATATCGCCGCCGCCGTCGCCCGGACGGCGGAATTGGGCGCAGGGACCGAGATTATTTTCGTGGAGGGGCATTCCAAGGATGACACTTGGGCCGAAATCCAGCGCGTTGCGGCCGCCCATCCGGAGCGAAAAATAAAAATCATGCAGCAAACCGGCCGGGGAAAGGGTGACGCCGTCCGGATGGGATTCGCCGCCGCGACCGGCGATGTGCTGATGATCCTCGATGCGGACCTCACGATGCCCCCCGAGGAGCTGCCGAAATTTTATGGTGTCATCGCCACCGGCCGGGCGGAGTTCGCGAACGGCGTGCGGCTCGTTTATCCGATGGACGAAAAGGCGATGCAGTTCCTGAACCTTTGCGCGAACAAGGCATTCGGCCTGATCTTCACCTGGCTGCTCGGGCAACCGGTCAAGGACACCCTTTGCGGGACCAAGGTGCTGTCGCGCGCCCACTATGAGCGGATCGCCGGGAATCGGGCGTATTTTGGCGACTTCGATCCTTTCGGGGACTTTGACCTGCTTTTTGGCGCCGCGAAGCTCAACCTCAAGATTGCGGACGTGCCGATTCGCTACCGGGAGCGGACCTACGGCACCACCAACATCCAGCGCTGGCGTCACGGCGTGCTGCTGCTGCGCATGGTGATGTTCGCCGCGCGGAAGTTGAAATTTGTCTAGGTCGGGACGATGCCGTCGGTTGCAGGGGCGTCGCTTGTCGACGCCCGTGGCTAGGATTGCGCATAGGCGTTCGCGGACGTCGTCAAGCGACGCCCCAGCAATGATCTCGTTGGCTTTCATGTCCTGCTCGTAGCAGCCCCAAATCCCGCGGGACTTCCCCGCCCGAAATGACGGATAGATCCCTCTGGATTCTTTCTGGCACTCGGAATGACAATCCAACCGGTGAAAGTCCCTATCCTCGACCTCAAACCTGCTTACGAGGAGCTTCAGGCCGAATTGGACGCCGCTTATCGGCGCGTCATGGAATCAGGCTGGGTGTTGCTAGGAAAAGAACTCGAGGCCTTCGAAAGCGAGTACGCGGCAAACGTGGGAGCGCAGCAATGCGTCGGGGTGGCAAATGGGCTGGAGGCCATGCAAATGGTCCTGATGGCGATCGGCGTTGGTCCGGGCGATGAGGTCATCGTGCCGTCCCATGGCTATATCGCCACGTGGCTGGCCGTGACGCATGCGGGGGGCCGGCCGGTCCCGTGCGAACCCGATCCCAAGACCTACAACCTGGACCCTGCCCGCCTCGAAGCATTGATCACGCCCCGGACGAAAGCCGTGCTGCCGATCCATCTTTATGGGCAGACGGCCGACATGGTGAGCATCAATGCGGTTGCGAAGAAGCATGGGCTGTTTGTGTTGGAAGACGCCGCCCAGTCTCATGGTGCGCGCTGCCACGGGCGGGAGGCGGGCGCCTTGGGCGACGCCGCCGGAATCAGTTTTTATCCCAGCAAGAACCTCGGCGCCTTGGCGGATGCGGGCGCCATCACCACCAACGACAGCACACTGGCGGACAAACTGCGGCACCTGCGGAATTATGGTTCCAAGGTGCGCTACCAGCACGAACACCTGGGGCTCAATTCTCGGCTGGGGGAATTACAGGCTGCGTTCCTTCGCACGAAACTCCCGCACCTCACCGACTGGAATGGTCGACGGGCGCGGCTCGCGGCCCGCTACCTGGAGCAGTTGCAAGGCGTCGGGGATCTGGTGCTGCCCTTTGTGCCAGCGTGGGCCCAACCCGTGTGGCATCTCTTCGTGGTGCGCACCGGCCGGCGTGACGCGCTGCAGGCTCATCTCGCCGAGCGCGGCATTGGCACGCAGATCCATTACCCGACGCCTCCTCACCTTTCGCCGGCTTACCGCGCGGCCGGCTGGAAGCGCGGGGATTTTCCGCTGGCGGAACGCTTCGCCGGCGACGTCCTCAGCCTGCCAATCGGTCCGCACGTGAGCGCGGAACAAATCGATTATGTGTGCGCGGGGGTGAAGGCGCTTTTCGAAAAAGCCTGATCCGAATACCGGTGCCTTGGTAGGCTAGACGCTTCCTGGCCTGAGCGAAGTCGAAGGGGTCGCCACGCCGTGGCGGATGCAGCGAGCGCGCACCAAGGGTGTTTCAATCGCCTGTCGCGCGACGGCATGGCGGCAAGCGCCAGCCCTACCCTCGCCCGCGCGGGCAAATTTCCGTCCAGAAAACTTTTTCGTAATGATCCTGGATCGCGGCCAGCTCGGGCCGCTTGAAAATCCGGCGGCCGTCCGCCCGCACCGTGTAGCCATCGTTGGCGTGCAGCACATACACCGGGTAGCCGCTGTGGGACGCCTCGAGGCCGTTCACCTGACAGGTGTGGAGAGACGTCTTGCCGCGGGCGTGCCAGACGCCGCCGGCCAGCGTCCGGACCTTCAGTTTCTCCTCATAAATCGCCGCGACGAAAGCGTCATTTTCCCAGAGGTTGCCCTGCCCCTTGACCGCCGCGACCAGCCGCGCCCACGAATCCAGGAGGCATGCCCGCCGGACGATCCAGAAGCCGGAGCTGAAATAGGCATCGTCCGAGCGCATCCCCAGCGTCGTGCGGTTGATTTCATGCATGACCTCGCCGATCGACTGGACGTGGGCGTCGACCATGATGTCGTAGCCTGAAATCAGTTGGCTGACATCGGGGAGGGGCTGCAGAAAAAGCGCATCGGCATCGATCCAAACGATCGTTTCCCGCGCGGCGGGCAGCGCGGCCACGAACGAACCGAGCCTGGCCTTGGCCTCCCAGGCATGAGGATACCCCCGGGCCGGACCCGCGGCGTACTGCACGCCGGGAATGGACTGCAACAGGGTGACCTGTTCGGGTTTGAGCCCGTAGTCGCAGACCATGAGAGGGAGCTCCGGATGGTGCGCCTTCCAGGAAGCGATCAGCATCGTGACATTCGAAAAATGAAAAGCGTCGGCGCCCGTCACGATGGCCACGGAATCATTTTCGCCTCGATCGCTCATGTTCATCGCTAAGAACGCCAGCGCCGCAGAACGCTCAAGCCAATATCCGCGTGGATGAACGCCGTGCCGAGCGCGCGAATCTCACGCCCGCGGCTCCCAGCCAGCATTTGCCTACCGGGCAATCCGGTAATAAAAACCGTCACCGCCACCGGGCAAAAGATCCTTCCGCGCGTAGGCAAGCTGTCCGCGATGGGGCTTGGTGATTCGCCCCCGGGCCAGCAGATGCGTGGGGGCCAGGATGCGATCAATCTCGAGGCGGTCCGATTCGGAATGCACCTCGAAATAGATCACGCCCGGCCGATGCTCGCGCAGGAGGTCCCGCAGGATCGGCACCTCACAGCCCTCGGTGTCGATTTTGATCAAATCGAGGCTGCTTACCCCCCGGCTGGCGAAGGCCGTGGAAGCGCGCTCGATCCGGACGAGCTCCGACTCATCCTCGCGGACCATGCCGCTGGAGAAGAGGGAATGCTGCGCACTTTGCTCGCGTCCGTGGTACAGCCGCAATTCCGCGTCGGCGTCGCTCAGGCCCGCGGCGATGGGTTCGATGTTGGGGAACGGCGCGACGTTTTCGCGGAGCAAGGCGAAGTTTTCCGCCGCCGGCTCGAAGCAGAGAATCCGCGCCGTCGGGTAATGCTTGTGAAAATGCAGGGCCGTGCCCCCGACGCTCGCCCCCGCGTCGACAATCGTGCGGGGGACAAACCCGGGCAGGTCGAGGATGGGATACTCGCGCCCCGTCAACGCCACGGCGGTCACCTCGCTAAGGTTGGCGGTATGGCGCACCGGGTAGACGCGTCCAGCGACCTCAAACTGCAGCGGTTCGCCGGGAATGGGCTGTTCGTTCATGTTCAGCCCGGGATCGTCGGATGATGCCTGATGAACTCAATCCCCCTTTCGCGCTGGGCATTGCGCGACCGGGTAAAAGCCATCCCTCCAAATTGCGGCTTTACAGGCGGCGAAATCCGCACGTTAAGAAGAGTCGTGAACGCCAGCGGCTCCTCCTCCATCGGCTCGGCCCTCATCGGGGATCCGTGCCGCATGATCGCGGGGCTTTGGCGCCGGCGGGATCTGATTCAGCAATTCACCCGCCGCAATATCGACATCCGGCATCGCGGCAGCCGCCTGGGACCGCTGTGGGCGCTGCTCAATCCGCTGTCCATGCTGGCACTTTATTTTTTCGTGTTCGGCCACATCTACGACACCCGGTTTGGGAAGCTCGTCGGCGAGACGAAATACGACTTCTCCCTCGCACTTTTCCTGGGGCTGAGCCTTTTTCACGTTTTTACGGAAACGCTCGCCGTCGCCCCCAGCGTAATCACGTCCAATCCCAATTTCGTGAAGAAAGTGGTGTTCCCGCTGGAGGTACTGCCGGTGGCACATCTGGGCGCCGCGGCATTTCACCTGGCGGTGGGGCTGGGCCTGGTGCTCCTGGGCAGCGCTTTTGGCACGGCCGGGCTG
>JBKJRG010000721.1:0-7078 GCA_046594805.1 Opitutaceae bacterium
CGCTTGGCGACGCCCGCGGGCATCCGCACCCCAATGCCCGGGCGTCGTCAAGCGACGCCCCTACATCGCGAGCTTCACCACGGATGAAAAGCTCACGCTTTCCGCTACACCAAACCCCAAACTCCGGATCACCACACCCTCCCGCCAGACCAAAACTCAAAAACGCAGCGCCTACGCGCCGCCGATCGTGAAATAAAACGTCGCGCCCTCCCCTTCCTGGCTCTCGGCCCACACCCGGCCGTCATGCTTAATCACCGCGCGTTGCACCGTACTGAGTCCCACCCCCAGCCCCTCGAACTGTGAGGCCTGGTGCAGCCGCTCGAAAGCCTGGAAGAGCTTGTGGGATTGCGCGGGATTGAAACCCGCCCCGTTGTCCCGCACGAAAAATACCCGTTCCCCCTCCTGCTCGCGCGAGCCAAACTCAATCCGCGCCTGGGCCCGCTTGCCGGTGAATTTCCAGCCGTTCGCCAGCAGGTTTTCCAGCACGATCCGCAGCAGACGCTCGTCTCCGCGGCACTCCCGCCCGGGCGCAATCACCACGTCGACCTGCCGGCTCGGATGTGCGGCGCGCAGAAAGCTCACGACCTCCTCCGCAATCCGCGACAGGTTCACCGTCTCCACCTTCAACTCGAAACGCGAAATCCTCGCCAGTCCGATAAAGGCGTCGATCAGTTTGTTCATGCGATCCGCGGCCTTCATCACCCGCTGGATCCGCTCCAGTGCGGCGGCAGGGTTGTTCGCCTGACACTCCTCGAGTGCAATCTCGGCGAAGCCCTGGATCGCCCGCACCGGCCCTCGCAGGTCATGAGAGACTGAATACGAAAAACTTTCCAGTTCCTGGTTCGCCGCCTCGAGTTCGCGCGTCCGGTTCCGCACATGCGCCTCCAGCTCCGTCTCGTTTTCCTTCCGCGCCGTGATATCGATGCACGAGCCGAGGTAGCCCGCGAAGGATCCATCCAGCGCCAGTCGCGGCGAGCCGGTCTCGAAGACCCAACGCAGCGCCCCGTCCGCGCGCTTCAGCCGGTACTCGATGGTGTAGGGTTCCCGGCGGTTGGCGGCCGCGCCGACCAGCTCGCGCCAGCGTGAGATATCCGTCGGGGGAACATTCTCCTGCCAGCCCACGTCCCGCTCCTGCTCCGGAGTCCGGCCGGTAAAGTTCAGCCAGGTCTTGTTCACGTAGTCCCGATTCAGCGACGTGTCGCAAGACCAGATCATTGCCGGCGCACGCTCCGCCACGACGCGAAATCGCATTTCGTTTTCCATCGCGCGCAGCTCGGCGTTCCGGCGCTCCGTCACGTCGATGGTCACCCCCACCGCTCGCAGCGGATCTCCCGCGGAGGAGCGGAGAAATCGCCCCCGGGACACCATGTAACGCGGGGTCCCTTCCAATTGCGCCAGCCGGTACTCGACCGAAAAATCGGCGCCGGAGGTTGCCGCGCCTTCCACCGCCTTCTTCACCTGCCGCCGGTCATCGGGATGCACCAGCGGAAAAAAACTCTCCCCGCTGACCGGCGTGCCCGGACGCATCCCGTAAATCTCGTAGTTGCGGGCGTTCCAAGTCATCTGGTCGCTCACAAGATTCCAGTCCCACGTGCCAATCTTGGCCGATTCGAGCGCCAGGCGCAGCCGCTCGGAGCTGCGGTAAAGATCCACCTCGTTCTGCTGGACGCGATCGAGCATCTCGTTGAACGCATCGGTTAGCGTGCCCAGCTCGTCGTCATCCACCTTCGGCACCCGGACGCTGTAATCCGCGTTGGTGCGCACCCCGCTCGCCGCCCTCACCAGCGCGTTGACCGGCTCGACAATCCGGTGGCTGAGCCAGCCAGTCAGCAGGTATCCTAGCATCCCTGACACCAGGGTGGTGCCCAGCACCACCAAGCCGTAGGCCACCCGCCGCGCGCTGATCGCGCTAAGATCGGCATGCACCACCAGGGTGCCGAAGCGCTTCACCTCCATGACAGGGACGGCGATGTCGACGTCCGCTCCGCGCCGGTGCACCCCGTCCGTCTCAGGTGAATCCGGAATTCGTTCCGTGCTCCCCTCGCGGCGGTACATTGCGAGCCGGGTGCCATTGGCGAGATAGAGCGCCGCGGCCGTCACGGCCGGTTCCGCATCCAGGGCGGCGAGGATTTTTGTGGCATCCTCCGCATTGGCGAAGGCGAGCGCGGCCGCGCTGTTCCGCGCGGTGATGGCGCTGGTCGTCGCCAGGTGCGCCATCGTTGTTCGCCGGTACGAAAACCATTCGTAGACGCCGAGCGAGAACGCGGTGGTGGTGAGGGCGGCTATGCTGCAAATCGTCGCCAGCCAGGTCAGCTTTTGCCGAAGCGTTCCGTTGCGGAATAGCTTGTTCATCGTCCCCGCGGAACGCCGGGATTCCTTTCGCCCTCCGCCCTGGCCGCCTCCGCATCGATCGCGAGTTCCTCCCCCCGGCCTCGGGTACAGATCCAAGCCGTAGCGGCATCAAGCACAAAGGTGAAGGCGGGGATACGCGGCACGGCCGCGAAGGATTGCGCGGCCTCCGGCGCGGTCAAGAACGGCGGTTATAGGGGATTATCCGATACGGCGGCGCCGCAGCGCCGCGGTTTTTGAGTTTAATACGAACAAGCAGTCCAACCCAAAATTCAATACCCCAAACCCAAAACCTTTAGCGCGCGCCGCGCGCTAACTGTCTTCCAGCTTCACATTGCGGTCGCGCAAAAAGGGGACGAGCTCGTCGGTGCCGAAGTCAGCGAGGATATTGCCGTTCCAATCCAGCGTGGGGACCTTCGCCTGCCCGGATTTTCTCTGCATCTCGGCGTAGGCCCCGGGGTCACCGGTCACATCCTTGAGCCGGTAGCCGACACCGTGGCCGTCGAGGAATTTCACCGCTTCATCGCACCAAGGGCACCCTGCCTTCGTGTAGAGAATTGGGAGTTCCGGCGTGGGTTGCGACTTCGACATTCGGAAATGGAACGGGCGAGGAGTCGCTCCTAGCGTCGCTTGGTGCCAGAGGTCTGGCCGCCGCTCGAGGAAGACGGCGCGCGGTCGCCGAAGGGGGACGCCGGGCGCTGCTGTTTCGTGTCGCGGATAACCGGGGGGGCACCACGGGTGCCTTGCGACGGCTTGGTGTCTGCGGGCTTGTTGGCTGACACGGGGGCGGAAGAGGCGTTGCCCGTGCCGCCAGCCGAAGACTGGCCGTTCGAATGCTTGCCGTTCGACTGCTGACTCGTGCTTCCGATTTCTTTCTCGGCCTGGAGCCAGTGTTCGACGTCGCAACCCTCCGGTTTGCCGTTCTGTTCCCAAAGCTCGTAAGCGCGGCGGGAAACGTCGGACGCAGCAGCCGACGAGGAAGTTGCAGATGAAGCTGTAGTTGGATTCGGATTCATAGCTTCGCGACTTTATACCCGGCCGGATTACAACGGCATCAGGGCAATCACCGATTTTGCCTACAGAAAATTACTGCCGTCACTGCAGTGGCCTTGTCACTGCGGGACTAATCCTCTCACCTGCGCCGCCATGGACGCTTTCGGACGGACCCCCGCGGGGCAAACCGCTCACCTCTATACCCTCGAAAACAGTGCGGGTTGTCGCGCGGAAATCTCCGATTTTGGCGGCACAGTGGCGCGGCTTTTGGTCCCCGATCGCGAAGGTCGGCAAGCGGATGTGGTGCTTGGTTTTGATACAGTCGAAGCGTACGCGACGCGTTCCCCGTATTTCGGCTGTATCGTGGGACGCTTCGGCAACCGGATTGCCAACGGACGTTTCTCGCTGGGCGGCCAAACGTATCAACTGGCGCTCAATAACGAACCGGGCGGCCAACCGTGTCACCTGCATGGCGGCCACCGGGGCTTCGACAAAGTGCTATGGCACGTCGAGTCCGGCGCGGGTGCGGCCGGCCAGTCGTTGCGATTGACGTATCGGAGCCCGGACCGCGAGGAAGGATTCCCGGGCAACCTCGACGTGGTGGTGACGTATACGGTCACGGCGGACTCCGCCCTCCGAATCGACTACGTGGCGCAGACCGACCAGCCGACGCCGGTAAACCTGACCAACCATTCGTACTTCAACCTGGCCGGCGAAGGGGCGGGCACGGTGCTGGGGCATGTGGTGACGCTGAACGCGAGCCGGTACACCCCGGTGAATGCAGGACTCATCCCGACCGGTGAAATCGCACCGCTGGCGGGCACGCCGCTGGATTTCCGGGTGCCCCACCCCGTGGGCGAGCGGATCGACCGCGCGCACGAACAGCTGCGCTTCGCCGGTGGTTACGATCACAACTACGTGCTGGACGGCGGCGGCGGTACGGTTGACGTGTCCCGGACGAACAAGCTGGCGCTGGCGGCGACGGTGTGGGAGCCACAATCCGGACGTATCATGGAAGTATTGACGACGGAGCCGGGAGTGCAGTTCTACAGCGGGAATTTCCTGGATGGGGCCTTGAAGGGCAAGAGCGGCCGGGCTTATCCGCGGCGTGCGGGACTTTGCCTGGAGACGCAGCATTTTCCCGATTCGCCGAACCAGCCGGCATTCCCGACGACCATTCTGCTGCCGGGGGATACGTTGCGTTCGACGACGGTGTATCGGTTTCGAAACGGGTGAGGAGGGCGGGGGTTGAAGCAGGAAACAAGGAAGCCAGGAATTTCCCGGCCGATTGTAGGGCGCAGACTTGCTGCGCTCTTTCGTGAGGAGCACATTCCATCAAAGGGCGCAGCAAGTCTGCGCCCTTACAACAAGGCGACTGACGCGTCTCCCGCTTCCTGGGTCCTTTGTGGTTTTGTGGTGAATCCGACGCGGCTCAATCCGCTCACGCGAATGCGCGAAGCCGCGAAGCAATCCAATCTTTTGTCACGGATGGGCCGGAGCTCCAATGCCTTTGCTTGCTCCGTGGCCTCCCCGGCCGCGCTCCGTGCCCTCCGTGACCAAGATCGAGTATTGGAGTTTTGAACCGTCGCGTCCTTTGCGCCCGTGGCGTGAGGCTCTCCGATTCCGTGCGCAGCCGCCGGATTAATTCAGAAGCCATGAAGCCAGGAAAAAGCTCGTGGCTTCCTGGCTTCTGATTTCCCCTGCCATTTTTTCGCGACTTCGCGGCTTCGCGTGAGTCTCCCGCCAGCAGCCTCACGCCACGTCCAAGGGGGCGAAGGGCAGTGATTGGATTCCGAACTCCAAACACCGAACACCAAACGCGCCGCGCTAGCGGCGCCGGCGGCGGACGGTGTATAACACGGCGATGACGCCGAGGCCGAGCAGCGCGTAGGTGGAAGGCTCAGGGATCACGGCGGGGGTGAAATTCAAGAGAAGGCTCGTGCTCGCGCCGTTCAGGCTGAAGCTGAAAAAGCCGCCATTCAGGAGCCCGCCCATCGCCGTGGCGTCGACCGCAATCTGGCTACCGGCGAAGCCGGTGATCGCTGTCGCGTTAATCACGTTCCACGAATAAAGCTGGTTCGGGTTGAAATTCACCAAGGTCGAGAGCATCTCGAGCCCACCGGTCGGCGTGATCCGCAGCGTAAAGAGGTTCGCGCTGTCGAAGGAATTAATGTGCACCGTGCCGGCGACGTTGAGGACGTCCCACCCGCCGCTGGTCATGGCATCGAGCAACTGCCAGTTATAGACGCCGCCATTGCTGAGCGTGAGCACTGGCGTCGCGCCAAGGGTCGCATTGCTGAAGTTCAACGTGCCGGTCGTGCCGAAGCCGGGGGCGATCACCGTGCGGGCGGAGGTCGTGCCGCCGACGTTGAGGGTCGCGGTGGGCTGGAGGGTGCCGAGGCCGCCCAACACGCCAGAATTCAGGGTGAGCGGGTTGCTGATCGTCACGCCTGTCTCCACCGCCAAGGCGCCGCCGTTAAGGGAAACGGCATTAGCCGCGATATTGCCAGGGCCGAACACTTCGTTGTGGCCGGCGGTGAGCATGATGCCCGGGTTAATGGTCGTGCTGCCATTATAGGAGTTCGAACCCGCCAGCCGCAGCCGTGACGGGCTGGAAATCGAGGGACCTTGGTACACCACCGAAGCGCTGCCGCTGACGCTATTGATGTGGCCGAGGTATTGCGCGCCGAAGGTCTGGTTGACGGTCAGTACGGTGCCGGCGCCCAGATTGATCTGGTCCACCGCATTGTCGCCGGAGATGCCGTTCACCAGCATCGAGAGAAGGAAGGTGACGGAGGGATTCGCCGAGGTGCCCATCCGGATCGGGCCGGTGCCGGCCGCGGTGGCGCTGGCGAGGGTCAGATTGCCCTGGGCGACATAGATTCCCCCGGAGAACGAGCCATTGGCGCCGGAAAGCGTCAGGGTGCTCGCGCCGACTTTATAAAGCTCGCCATACCCGGAGACGTTGCCCGTGAGGGCCAGGTTGAAGTTGCCGCCAATGTTCAGGGGTGAGTTGACGGTAAGTGCGTTGGCGATAGTGCGAGCGCCACCGACCGCAAAGAGGCTGGGGAAAACGTATTCGTCCTTGGCGGCCCCGTACGGCACCGTCAGCGCGCCGGTGCCGAGGGCCGTGTTGCCGCCGAGCAGCAGCACGCCGGCGTTGAGCGTGGTGCCGCCCGTGTAGGTATTGGCACCGCTGAGCGTGACTGAGGAATGCGGCCCGTTGGGTGCGGTCGGGGAGCTGAAGGTCGCGGGGATATTCGCGTCGCCGATCACGACCGAGCGCACAATGTTGCCCGTGACTTCGTCAGGCTCATCCCGGAGCACGCTGGCGATGGTCAGCTGCCCGCCCTTGTATCCGGCGAAGCGATATTGGGTGGCGGCATGCGTGAGCGTCAGGCCTCCCGCCACGGTAAAGCTCGACGTGGTGGAAAGCGTCAGGCTGTTGGGCGAAAACCGGGCGAGGTCGAGACCCGTGACGATGCCGCCGCCGTCGAAACCGAGGAAGCCGCCGAGGTAAGCGGGGAATTGGCCGAGAAAACTCGCGACCACGGGGTCTGTGGTGCCGATGACACTGTTGCCGAACTCCGGCGCCTACATCGGCCTGGAGTTCGGCAACAGTGTCATCGGCACCACGGACCCCGTGGTTGCGAGTTTTCTCGGCCAATTCCCCGCTTACCTCGGCGGCTTCCTCGGTTTCGACGGCGGCGGCATCGTCACGGGTCTCGACCTCGCC
>JBKJRG010000903.1:0-5243 GCA_046594805.1 Opitutaceae bacterium
AAACAGACGGCGCTCCTGGCCTGGCGGCTGGAGTGCGGATTGTGGATTATGGATTTCGGATTGGACAGAACAAGTACCTTGGGCGCGCCCGGTTGGATCTTCCGTTTCCGCAATCCGCAATCCGCAATCCGCGATCCGCAATTCTGCGGCCGCGTCCGCGGCCGTAAACGGCCACTGGATGCCGCCCGCTTGCTCGATGTGCGCGTAATCGCGAATGCCGCTGAAGTCGCACGGCTGGCCGCGCGAGAGTTCCTTCATGATTTGAAAGGTCGCCTCCGGCGAAGACCAGGCGCGCAACAGGTCGCCGCAGCCCCATCGTTCGGCGATGAGCTTGAAGATCGCAAAGTCGCTCAATGCCTGGCCGGGGGCGCGCGCGACTTTCTTCACGAGACCCAGCCGCCGTTCGCTGTTGATCAGGACACCTTCCTTCTCCCCCCAACCGGCGGCGGGCAGCACGAGGTGCGCGAGGCGGGCGGTTTCGGTGGTCGCGTACATGTCCTGCACGACGAGGAATTCCAGTTTCGCCAGGATCGCCCGCGCGCGGTCCTGGTCGATCCAGGAATGAGCGGTGTTCGTCGCGATGACCCACAGTCCGCGAATCTCGCCCCGGTCGACCGCATCGAGAATTTGATCGTAGGCGAGGCCGGGGCGCTCCGGGATGCGCGCGGGCTCGATGGCCAGCACGCGCGCCACGTGCGCCCGATCCGCCGCGGAGGTGAAATCGTAACCGCCCAGCAGCGACGTCGCATTGCCAAAGAGCCGCGATCCCATCGCATTGCACTGGCCGGTGATCGAATTGGCGCCGGTGCCGGGCCGGCCGATGTTGCCGGTCATCATTGCGAGATTGATGATCGCTTGCGCCGTGCGCGTCGCTTCATGGCTCTGGTTCACGCCCATCGTCCACCAGAGCGATACCCGCTCGCGCTCCACGAGCAGGGTGGCGAGCCGGTCGAGCGTGGCCGCTGTGACACCGGTTTCGGCCCCGACGCGCGCGGGATGGAATTCTTGAACGAAGGCCGCAAAGGCGTCGAAGCCGGTGGTGTGGGCATCGACGAAGGCGCGCTTCACGCCGCCGCGGGCGATCACCAGATGCGCGAGCCCGTAGAGCAGCGTGAGATCGCTCTTGGGCCGGAGCGCGATGTGCAGGGTCGCCGCCTGGGCCGTCTCAGTGGCGCGCGGATCGATGACCACGATTTCGGGATTGCGCCGATTCCGCATCACCCGCTGCCACAGGATGGGGTGGGCGATGCAAGGGTTGGCGCCAATGAAGATCAGCGCATCGCTCTCCTCGAAGTCGGCGTAGGTGAACGGTGGCGCGTCGAAACCGAACGACTGCTTGTAGGCAACGTGGGAGGTTGCCATGCATTGCCGCGTGTTCGAGTCGAGGTGGAGCAAGCCGAGCCCGAATTTCGCGAGTGCACCCAGCAGGGCCATCTCCTCGGTCACGATTTGGCCGGTGCTGAGCACGCCGACGGCGTGCGGGCCGTGGGCCTG
The DNA here is from genome assembly GCA_046594805.1 of Opitutaceae bacterium. GTDB lineage: Bacteria > Verrucomicrobiota > Verrucomicrobiia > Opitutales > Opitutaceae > ER46. The sequence goes on from JBKJRG010000903.1 coordinate 1,495, forward strand.
CTGGATCCGCTTGAAGTTGCCGACGAAGGCGTCGAGCGCCGCCGACCAGGTCACCGGGAGGAGCTGGCCGTCACGCGAAGTGCGGAGGAGGGGAGTCGTGGCGCGGTCCGGAGCGGCCAGCGGTGCCAGTGCTTCCCATCCTTTCGGGCAGGCCATGCCGAGGTTGACCGGGTAGTCGGGATCGGCGGAGAGATTGATCGCCTCGCCCTGTTCGTTGAGGTGGATTTTGAGTGCGCAGCCCGTGCTGCAGAATCCGCAGACCGCGCTCGTGGTGGCGAACGGTTTCAGCCGGCTTGGGACACGGCCGAGGCCGAACTCCCCGGGGTGCAGGACCATTTCCGAGGTCATCGGCCCGGTCCGCGCATGGAGCAGTGCGTCGAGTGCGCTCATGCGGGTGCTCCCTTCCTGGCCGGTGCGCCCGAGGGTTGCCCTGGCATCTTCGGCGCGTCGACCGCGCGAAAAAACAGATAGCGTTCCATCAGCTCTCCGCCCGCCAGCAGCACGAATGCCGGCCAGCCGGGCAGGGTGGCGAGCAGGACCACGGCCATGAGTCCCAGCCCGTCCCGCCAGAGGACCGCTCGGGCAAGCGAGCCGCGTTGCAGTCGCGCGGATACGCTGCCGTCGAAGTAGGTCCGCGATTCCCACGTCAGTTTTGCCAGCAGCGCGAATGCGGCGGCGAATGGCGCGGTCACCGCCAGAAAACCGAGCGCCGCGGTCCCGAAGAAACGCGGTCCCGTCTGCGCGAGCCGCCAAAATCCCCGCCGCGTGTCCACGTAAATCATGACGGAGCACGCCAGGCCCAATAACCCGATTCCCGCCCCCAAAGGCGCCAGCTGGGGGAGGAAGACGGCACTGGCCGCGAGGGGAAACCAGGCGCCGAAGACCATGGCCTCGCGGCTCAGCCAGCTCTTGCGCCAGCCGAGGAAAATCCGCCAGGCGCGCATCGGCTGCCCCAAGTGAAACACGCTCGCGCCCAACCCTGCTGCTCCGCAGAGCACCGCCGCGATCGCCCACCCACGCGCCGGGTCCGCCTCCAAACCGGCCCGCGAGATTTTCACGTAATACGTGAAAATCGGGTTGGGCGCGGGCGGCAGGAAGGCGGCGAGCACGGAGAGGCCGACGGCGAGCGGCAGCAGGGTCAGCATGATCACCAGCGGCCAGTGGGGCGGTTGCGGACGAAGGGTGTGGGCATCCGCCGCAGTGATTGTTGTCGGCAACGGCCGTTTTGAAATGTAGCGCGTCGTCGGCCGGGTGTAGGACGGATCGGGCGCGCCCGGAAGGAAGGTGAAACCGGAAACCGGAGACCGGAGACCGGAAATATCGGAATGCAAATCCTTCCGGTCTCCGGTTTCCGGTTTCCGGTTTTGCGGCGGGGTAACGATGACGGTTACGATGCGGATTGCCTCAGTGGGGCACGCCTGCACGCAGGCCGGCGCTTCGCCTGCGGCCAGCCGGTTGTGGCACATGTCGCATTTGCGCACGATCCCGAGCCGCTCGGAGAACTTCGGGACATCGTAAGGGCACTTCAGGACGCAGTAGCTGCACCCGATGCATTGATCATCCAGGTGCACCACGATCCCGGTGATGGGATCTTTTTCATAGGCGAGGACAGGGCAACCGTTCAGGCAGGCAGGATCCTCGCAGTGGTGGCAGGCAGTGGTGACCGTCTGGGTGAAGGCGTGGCGTCGGTCAGTGCTGACGAGCAGTCCGACGTCGCGCCAGGTTTCGTCATCGTCGAGTCCGTTGAGCGAGTGGCAGCCGGCGACGCACGACTTGCAGCCCGTGCAGGAATCGAGATCGACCTCGAAGGCAAACTGTTCGCCCGGCCGCGGCGAGCTCAGGGGGATCAACGTCGAGTGGCTTCGCGGGGCGGGAGCGGTTAACTTGCCCGCGGCGTGCGCGGCGGCGAATCGCGCGACGGGAGTCTGCAGCCGTGATTGTTCGGCGATATAATCGTCGATCAACGTTCGGGTCGACTCCTCGGGCGGGGCGAGCACGTCAGTATATATCGCGCGCGTAGCGGCGAGTCGTCCTTAGCGCCTGCACGTATTCCTGCGCCTGCGCCGCCGTTTTTTGGCCGGCGCGCTCCACCACCGCGTGCAGGGCCGCATCGACATCCTTGGCCATCCGCGTGGCGTCGCCGCATACGTAGAAATGTGCGCCGGCCTCGAGCCAGGCGTAAAGTTCGGCCGCCTGTTCCAGCATTCGTTGCTGGACGTAGATTTTCTCGGGCTGGTCGCGCGAGAAGGCGGTGTCGAGCCGGCTTAGCACGCCCGCGCGCTGCAACTCCGCGAGCTCCTCGCGGTAGAGAAAATCCGTCGCGGCGCGCTGGTCGCCAAAAAACAGCCAATTTCTCCCCCGTGCACCCTCCACCCGGCGTTCGTGCAGAAAGGCGCGAAACGGAGCCACGCCCGTGCCGGGGCCGACCATGATCATCGGCGTGTCAGTCGAGGCGGGCGGGCGGAAGGCTTTGTTGGCGTGAACAAAAACGCCGACCCGCGAGGTCCCAGCGGTCGCGCGATCGGCGAGGAAGGTCGAGCACACGCCTTTGCGAGCCCGTCCCGCGTGATCGTAACGCACGGCACCGACCGTGAGGTGGACCTGTCCGGCGTGGGCGCGCGGCGAGGACGAGATCGAGTAAAGGCGCGGCTGGAGCTTCTTGAGCGCGCGGACGAACTCGGCGGGGGCGATGCGATGATCGCGAGCGGCGAGGAGCACATCGATGACTTGAACCGGCGTGGATTGACGGGCCAGGTCGGCGACCTGGCCTACCATTGCCGGCGTCAAAGCAGCCAGAAGATCCGTGGTGGGCTTGCCGAGGTCATAGAGCTCGGTCAGCGCGCGTCGGAGCGAGGTCGTGCTTTCGTCCGGAGTTGGAACTGCTTCTTCGCCGTCACAGCCCAGTGCCGCGCTGACTTCCGCGACGAGGTCGGGGCAGTTGTGGGGATAGATCCCGAGCGCGTCGCCGGCTTCATAGCTGAGGCCGGATCCCTCGAGGGAAAACTCGACATGCTGGACCTGCTTCGCGGAGCCGGCGGCGTTGAGACGGCGTGACGTCAGCAGGCGAGCGGGGAACGGGTTTTTCCTGGAAAATGCCGCTTCGGTTTGGAGTTCGGCGTTGGGAGTTTGGAGTTGAACTCGAGCGTGGACCAACTCCGAACTTGAAACTTCAAACTCCGAACTTGGCGCGCGCGTTGCGAGCGCGGTCAGCGCCGCGTTCAGCCAGGCGCTGAACTTGGCTTCGTATTCGAGATCGCAATCTTCGCGCGGGACCGCGCGGGTGCCGCCGAGCTTTTTGAGGAAGTGGTCGAAGTCCTGGCCACACTTGCAGAACTGGGTGTAGTACGTGTCGCCGAGCGAGCAGACGGAGAAGCGCAGCGCGGAGAGGGGCGTTTTGGACTCGCTGGCGCTGGTCGCGACGAGCGAGGCCAAACTCGCGTGAAGCGACCTGGCATTATCGGGCGGTTCGCCGTCGCCGTAGGTGCTCGTGATGAGGAGGAGGTTATGTTCGGCGGCGAGCTTCGTCGCGTCGATTTGCGCCAGGTCGACGATGGCCGGCGCGAAACCACGCTGGCCGGCCGCCTTCGCGGCCCGTTTGCCGAGGCCCTCCGCGGTGCCGGTCTGGGAGCCAAACAGAATGGTGAGCGGGGTGAGCGTGGCCGGTGGAAGTCGAGGAGCCGAAGCACTGACCCCCGTTGCGGCGGGAGTACGGGAAAAAATGCCGGCGAAAAAGCCGTTGAGCCACGCGC
>JBKJRG010000006.1:0-6749 GCA_046594805.1 Opitutaceae bacterium
CCGCCACTGCGCTGGTGGAGATGATCCGCCAAGGCTACGATGTCGGGATTACGCCCGACGGTCCGCGCGGACCCTGTTATGAACTCAAGCCGGGCGCGGTGATTGTGCCACGACGGACGAGTGCACCCGTGCTGCTGGTGGGCGCCGAATTCACGTCGACCTGGCGGTTGCGCAGCTGGGATCGATTTTACGTGCCGAAGCCATTCTCCCGCGTCCGCATGCGCTGCGAAGTAATCATGCCGGAGCAACTCGCCGATCGCGACACCGGCGCGGAACTCCTGCGCCAGCGCCTGCTCGCACTCAATCCCGACCGCGACTGACGGCCGGGACGAAAATCAAAACTGCGGCGCGAGCGTGAGGCTGACGCCGGACGGAACGGTGTAGTCCGGTCCGGTGCTCCAGGTCGTGTCGTTGACCAGGAACTTCACGAGGAAAGGTCGGTTGGATTCCGACAGGGCGAGCTGCCATTGATCCTGCCCGAGGCAATCCATCAAGACACCCTTGTCCCAGCTCAAGCCCGGGCCTTCGCCGCGCGCAAAAAGGGTATTGCCAAAGCCAACGTCGATGCACGCCCGGATGGTCGTGGCGACGGTCTTGGTCGAAACCGGCTTGACCGCCTTCGGCGCGGCAACGGACAACGCCGCAACGGCGAGTTCGACCGGCTTGGTGCTGATCGGAGCGGCGGCCGGCGCGGCCACATTCTTCTTCGCCGGCGGGCGAGCGGATTTGGTCGCCGGGGCGGGCGCCTTCGTGGGCTTGGACTTGGACTTTTTGATAGCAGGCATGGTGTTGAGAGGAGGGCTGATGACCCCGAATTCAACAACAACCTTAGCAAACCGAGGGCCAATGCACCAGCCGCGTATGGGCGTTTTCACCCTAACGTAACCCGGCGCGGCGAAATTCGGGAATCGCAGGCAATTGCGCATGTTTTGGCCGCGCCATAAACCCCGAAACGAGGCAACTTGCCCATGGATTGCGGTGCGATTCTGCGAAGGACAGTCCGGAAGTAAGCTGGGGCCGGGGCGCCCCCGACCCGGCGGTAGTTGGAACGACGCGGCGAGGGCGGCGCATCCAAACAAATTGTTATGCCAACCGAATCCTTCAGGTGGCAGATCACGCGGCCCTCCTTCGCCTGCCGCGTCGCGGCGAGCGAAGACTGGTGGACCAGATCGGGATCAAACCGACGACCTCGTCGTTGCGAACGACGCGCTCTATCAACTGAGCTACTGGCCCATGAGGAAGGTGAGGTATTGGGAAATCACCGTGCGCAAGTAAACACCAATTTTCCATCCCGCCACGGCCGGGGCCAGAATCCGCGCCGTCGGCCGCAGTCCCGCCAAGACGCCCTACTCCGCCTCGCCTACCTGCCGCGCGAAAATCATTTTCCCACCCGCGGTGGGCAGCACGCTGATAATCTCCGCCTGCACCCGGCGACCGATATGCAGACGCGCGTTGTTCACCACGACCATCGAGCCGTCCTCGATGTAGCCGACTGCCTGGCCTTCCTCCTTGCCGGGCTTGACCAGCTCGACGTCGAGCCGTTCGCCGAGCATCAGTTCCGGTCGGAGCGATTTGGCGAGGGAGTTCAAGTTCAGCCACTGCACGCCGTGAAACTCTGCCATCTTCGCCAGGTTGTAATCGGTGGTGAGGAGCTTGGCGCGCATCGACTGCGCGAGAAACACGAGCTTGGCGTCCACGTCCTCCCGCTTTGCGACTTCGCTCTCGATGATTCGAATGTCGAGGTTCTTGATTCGGCGAAGCTCGTTGAGGACCTCGAGACCGCGGCGGCCGCGGGCCTGCTTGTGCGGATCGGTCGAGTCAGCGACCGCGCTGAGCTCATTGAGAATGAAGCGGGGAATGACGAGCGCGGCCGTGAGAAAGCCCGCCTCGCACACCCGCGCCACCCGTCCGTCAATCAACACGCTGGTGTCCACCACTACCAGCGGCACATCGACCTCGTGCGGCACGAACCGCACATAGGGGATCACGAGGTTGAACTCATCCTTCCCGCGGAGCGCGATGACCGCAGCCAGATACGGGCAAACGATAAACAGGCTGAGGCGGACGAGATAGATGGTCGAGGGGTCGAGCGTGCCCTGCTCCAGCAGCGGCGAAGCGCCCACCATGTGGGCAATCAGCAGTCCCACCCCGATGCCAAACGTGATGGCGGAAAGCCCACGGAGGGAAAACCCCTTCAGCAGGACATCGACCAGCACGACGAGGAATCCGATCAACAGGCCGATAAATACAGCGACGACCCGATGCCGGTCACCCGCCATAATGGTGAGCGCGACGAGCCAGCCGGCCGCTGCGCACAGCCCCACGAAGACCAGCCGGATGGGCAGCAAATTCTTGTTCATCATCCGCGGCCGCTTCTGAGGGTCTGGAAAAGGAAAATCACGAGCGGGGCACCGACCATTACCGCCATTAACCAATACAGCAGCCGCTGCGCTCGCTCGCCTTTTAGCTTTTCAGCTTCCGTTGGTTCCATTCCGGTGCAGCGCACCAGACGCTCTTCCCCATGACAACGCAATACTGGCTCGTGAAATCGGAACCCGGCTCCTACTCATGGGCCGACTTCGTCCGCGATGGACATACCGCGTGGACCGGGGTCCGCAATTACGCCGCGCGGCTCCATCTCAATGCCATGCGCCCCGGGGATCGCGTGCTCTTCTACGAAAGCCTCACAACCAAAGCCGTGGTGGGCGTCGCCGAGATCACTCGCGGCGCGTTTCCGGATGCAACGGCGGACGAACCCGGCTGGGTGGCGGTCGAACTCAAGGCCATCGAGCCGCTCAAGCAGTCCGTGACCCTCGGCCAGATCAAGGCGGAGCCAGCGCTCGCGAAGATGACGCTCCTGCGGATTTCCCGTCTCTCGGTGCAGCCGGTGAAACGGGCCGAGTTTCAGCACGTCCTCAAACTCAGCCGAAAGTAGCGCAGGCGTCCCGCCTGCTCCGGCGATCCCAGCCGAGACAGAATGGACAACCCGCGGACGGATCCGATCCAGTCTGACCCTTTTGTAGATCCCATCAAAATCCCGCGCCCGGTCGCGGCGCACGCCTCGCGATCGCCGCTCGACAGCTCCCGTGGTTTTTGCGTGCCTCGCGCTGTGGCTGGCATTGCTCAACTGACCATTCTTGCCCCGGGCCTGCTCGGCGGCTCGGTGGCCCGCGCGGCGCGCGCGCGCGGCGCGGCCCAGCGGATCGTGCTTTGGACCCGCCGGCCCGAAGCGCGACTGAAACTGCGCAAAGAGCCCTGGGCCGACGCCGTCGCGGAAACACCCGAGGCGGCCGTGGCCGGCGCGAGCCTGGTGGTGATCGCCGCGCCCGTCGATCGCATCGTGCCGCTCGTGCAGCAAATCGCGCCGGCCGTGCCCCCGGGCACCGTGGTGACCGACGTCGGCAGCGTGAAGGGCGACATCGCGCGGCTGGGCGCCGTCGCACTCGGGAAACACGCGCATTTCATCGGCGCCCATCCCATGGCAGGCAGCGAAAAAACCGGTTGGGAACACAGCACCGCCGAATTGTTCGACCGCCGCACCTGCTTTGTCACCCCGCTGCCGGAAAGCGACGCGCGGGCCACGGAGATAGTGGTCAGATTTTGGAGCGAGCTGGGCGCCGAAGTGGTGACCCTGGGTCCCGATCAGCACGACGAGATCGTCGCGCACATCAGCCACCTGCCGCAGGTCATCGCCTCCAGCCTGTGCGCCTTTCTCGGCCGGAAGGATTCGGCCTGGCGCAATTACGCCGGCGGAGGTTTGCGCGACACCACCCGGATCGCCGCAAGCGATCCCGGCCTGTGGCGCAGCATCCTCGATCAGAATCGGGACGAATTGTTGCGTGCGCTTCGCCAGTTCCAGGACGAGTTGCATGGCTTCCAGACGGCCCTGGCCAATCGCGATTATGTCGAGGTGGTGGCGCGGCTCGAACGCGGCAAAGCCTACCGCGATCAGTTCCGGCCGCGGCCGTGAGGATGAAGTAGCGCCGGCAAGTTGCCGGCATCCGCGGGTCCACCGGCTGGGAGCCGGCGCTACTTTTAGAAACTCCTTGGCGGACGCCAGACAGTCGTTGACCCTCTGCGGCTCATGCCGTCGCTGCCTGACCTGCTGCCGATTCCACCCTTCACTCGGCCCGCGAGCGGCGCGGTGGTGCTGCCGGGTTCGAAAAGCCTGACCAACCGGGCGCTGGTCCTCGCGGCCCTCTGCCAACAGCCCGTCATCCTCACCGGCGCGCTCTTCAGCGAAGATACTCATCACATGGTGGAAGCGCTCCGCACCCTCGGCTTCTCCGTCGAAGCCGACCCGCAGGCGCTCACGTTGCGCGTATCGAACCAAGCCAGCGGTTTCATCCGGGGCGAGGCGGATCTCTTCGTCGGACTCGCGGGCACCGCGGCACGGTTTCTGGCCGCGCTTTGTGCGGCGGCACCTGCCGGCATCTACCGGCTCGACGGGGTGGAACAGATGCGGAAGCGGCCAATGCGCCCGCTGCTGGAAGCCCTGCGAACTTTAGGCGCGGACATTCGCTGCACTGGCGAGGAAGGTTTTTTCCCAATCGTGATTCGCGCCGCCGGGCTGCACGGCGGGCCGGTGAGCATCGACGCGCGCGAAAGCAGCCAGCTCCTGTCCGCGCTCTTGATGGTCGCGCCGCTGGCCCAGAGCCCGGTGAAGATCAAACTGGTTGGCGGCGTGCGCTGGCCGTTCGTCCGGATGACCACGAAGCTGATGCAGCAATTCGGCCAGCCGCCGATTGAGATCAACGAGACCGAGGCCGATGCTTTCACCGTACCGAATTCCAAACGTTATCAATATCCCGGAGCCACCTATCCGATTGAAGCGGACGCCTCCGCGGCGAGTTATTTTCTCGCACTGCCGCTCGTCACCGGCGGTCAGCTCGCGTTTCCCAATCTCCAGGGCGGACTCCAGGGCGATGCGCAGTTTGTCGAGGTTCTCTATCGCGTCGGCCTGCACACGGAGACGATCGCCGGCCAGCGGATCGTCGGCGTGCCGGGCCAGGTGCCGCGCCATGGCGTGACGCAGGATTTCCGCGAGTTCTCCGACACGTTCCTCACTCTGGCGGCCATCGCGCCGCTGCTCGAGGGGCCGACGCGGATCACGGGCATCGCGCACACGCGGAAACAGGAGACCGACCGCGTGGCCGCCATGGCGCGCGAGCTGCAAAAGCTCGGACAGGAGGTGGTCGAGGAGGAGGACGCGCTGACCATCACGCCGCGCCCGTTGCGGGCGGGGCAGACAATCGAGACTTACGGCGATCATCGATTCGCCATGGGTTTCGGGATCCTCGGCTGCCACGATTTGCATCGCGACGGACGGCCATGGCTCACGATCAAGGACCCGGGTTGCTGCGCCAAGACCTTCCCGCATTTTTTTGAGTTGCTGGAGGCGTTGCGGCAAAATTCGTTGAAATCCTGATGGCCACCACGCCTTTCATCATTGTCGCGATTGACGGCGGCGCGGCCTCCGGCAAATCGTCCTCTTCGCGCACCCTGAGCGACCGGTTCAACCTGCTGCACGTCGACACCGGCTCTTTCTATCGCGCCCTCACGGCGGAACTGCTGCGGCTGGCCGTGGCGCCAGGCGATGTGCCCGCGGTCCGGCGGGCCGTGGGCGGTTTGCATCTTGGCACCCGCCTGGACGGCCGCTCCGCCCAGATGGAGATCGGCGGGCGCGTGGTCGCCGACGCCGAGATCCGCACGCGGCACGTCAACGATCATGTTTCGCACTTCGCGGCCATTCCCGAAGTTCGGACCGCACTGCTCGACTATCAACGTGGCCAGACCAAGGTCGCGCGCGCCCACGGTTTTCGCGGGTTGGTGATGGAGGGGCGCGACATCGGCTCCATCATTTTCCCTGACGCCGATTTTCGGTTCTTCCTGCACGCCGATCCGGTGGAGCGGGCGCGGCGGCGCGCCAGCGAAGGCGGGCAGGATTCGATTGCGGAGCGCGACCGGCTGGACACGTCACGCAAAACCGCCCCCCTCGCCTGCCCGCCGGGCGCGATCTCGATCGACACCACGCACGTGACGCTGCCCCAGGTCGTGGAAATGATGGCGCAGCCGATCGCGGCGCGACTCGGATCATGAAGCTCGCCCGAACTTGGGCGCAGTGGTCGCCGCAGAGCGCCCGGCTCAAACCGATCGCGGAAACGCGGAAGGGCGGAAACGCGGAGAAATGTCATTTTCCGAATTCAGCGTTTCCGCCCTTCCGCGCTTCCGCGATGGATCGGCCGCCGTCATGAGCCAGGCCTTCCCCCAAGTCGCGATGACGCCAATCTACGGGGTGTGCCATTACGCGATTCGCGTGATGTTCGACATGTTCTTTCGCGGCGAGGTGACCGGGACCGAGAACCTGCCGAAATCCGGCGCGTTCCTCATCGCGGCCAATCACGCCAGCCACCTCGATCCGCCGCTGATCGGTTCGCACGTGCCGCGGCAAATGTGCTTCTTTGCGCGGAAAACGCTCTGGTCGACTCCCGCGTCGACCTGGTGGCTGGACGCGGTTGGCACCATTCCGGTGGACCGCGATGGTGGGCAGGATGTCGGAGCGTTGAAGCGCGTCCTGCGGGCGCTGGCGGACGGGAAGGTCATGATTCTTTTTCCCGAAGGGACGCGATCACCGGATGGAAACCTGCAAACGCCAAAGCCCGGCGTGGGCTTCATCGTCTGCAAAACCCAGGTGCCCGTCGTGCCGGCGCGCATTTTTGGATCCTTCGAGGCCTTCGGCAAAGGGGACA
>JBKJRG010000017.1:0-2927 GCA_046594805.1 Opitutaceae bacterium
TCCGCCGTCGTGCCGCCCGGATCGGGCCGCAAGGTGGTGATCAACTTGATTTGTACGAGCCGGTTGACGCATTCATTCAGGAGTTGGGCCGGAACCTTGAGCATGGTGCTCAACTGCGAGGCCGAGACCGGCGGCAGGCATTCACGGAACCGGCGGCAGACGGTCAGGAAAACGACGAGGGCGAGGCGCTCCCGCATGGTTTCGGTCAGCGTGCTCCATGCCGCCTGGCTGTTGCGGTAATGCACGTTTTGGATCGCGTAGCTCACGATGCCGCCGGTGAGCACACACAGCCAGAAAATGTACAGGACCGACATCACCACCAGCGGCAGCGCGAGTCCGCCGTAAAGGCTTTTCTCCATGACGACTCGCTTGATATACACGAACGCCAGGAAGTTGTTGAGCGCGAGCAGCGCCGCAACCACCAGCCCGCCCATCGCCGCTGACCGCCAATAAACCCGGGTGTTCGGAATCACGCGGTAGAACAGCGTCAGCATCGACGCCAGCATCGTGAAGGAGATGATCGGCAGCGTCCAACCCAGCGACTTCGCCAATTCGGATCCGCCCGGCAGTCGCTCGGCGAAAACGCTCAGGAAGGTTCCGGCGCCGAGCAGCGCGATCGAGGTGAAAAAAAGGACCGCGCCCAGCGTGAGAATGGTCCAATAAAAGACGATCCGCGTCAGCACCGATCGGCCCTGCCGCACGCCCCAGATGTCGTTGAACGTGTCCTCGATCGACTTGAAGAGGAGGAGGACAATCAGGATCAGCGTGAACGCCCCGGCGGTGCCCGCCGAACCCGACCGTGAGGCAGTGATGATGTGATCGATGATGTCGACCAGCTGCGGGTTCGCGCCGGCGACTTCGAGGGGATCGGCATCCTGGGTGAGATAGGCCCGCTGGTCTCGCGTCAGGTTCTCATATTCCTGCAACTGCGGCGCAACGATTTTGAGCAGTTGGTTGAGCTGCCCTGCAATCACCTTCGAGTCATTGGCCCCGAGCGCGAAACCCGCCACCAGCGTCGCGATCGCGAGCAACGGCCCGAGTCCGAGCAGCGAGCTGAAACCGAGTGCGGCCGCGCGCGTCGCCACCCGCGTCTCGATGAAAACCGTGACCGTGATCGAGATGACCCGCAGGACGGCAAAGCTGCAGCCCTTGAGCGATCGATCCTTCAAAAACGCCGACTGCCAAATCTCCTTGTGGTAGATGTGGAGCAGCCGGGGCCACGAGTCCCGTAACCGGTGTTTGGGCACCGGCGGGGAGGTCGTTGGAGCGCTGCGGGACACGGCCTACTGCGACAGGAAATACCAGGCCAACGTTCCCATCCCTCCGAGCCCCATCACCGCCGCCACGACGGCCGGCAACAGCCGGACGAAAACGGTGCAGAGGTAAAGTCCCACGCTCCCAACCGCAACTTGGATCAGCGGCATCGGCAGCCCTTGGGCGTAAAACGTGAAGCCCATCAGTCCCAGTCCGAGCGCCGCCCGAAACCGCACGAACGGGTAAATCGTGGCCATGCCCAGCGCGAGCAACACGGCCAGGCTGAGATCGATTACCCCCAGAATCACCAATGGCGCGGCGAGAATCTTGGCGGTTTCCATCGAGATTAACGCCGCGCTGGACGGGAGGATTTCTCCCGCGGCGGCGAGGACGAGGGTCACCAGCGCACCAATCATTCCCACCTTGGCGGCGCGGGCCATTTCGATTTCAGGATCCTTCTTGTCCGAAGTCTCGTCGGTCCGGCCTTCCGCCGCGGCGAGCATTTCGTTCACCGTAATCGGCTTCGCGTCAGCGTCCGGCTTGTTGAGGGTTTTGATCTCCTTGGCCTTGAGGCTGAGTTTCCGTTTTTCCGGGTAAACCAGCGCCATCAATTCGGCATTCGTGCTGAGCGCGACCCACTGTTCGGTTCCGGCATCGTAAATGAGCGTTTCGGGATTCACCTGGCCCGCTTCGGCGAGATCGGCGACCTGTTGCGCGGTAAACGGCCCGCGGGCCTCCGTTTCGGTCGCATTGCGGATGTAGATTTCCTGCGTGGCCATGGGGAGACAGGGTGGGTACGGCGCCGCGGAGCGGCAAGAAAAGACTGAAGGGCGAAAGGGTTGTAAGGCTGAAGCTGACCGGACGGTCTGCTTCCAGTCCGTCTGCCTTTCATTTTCAGACCTTTTTGTCACATCCGCGTCACCGCACGCAGCCCGAGCAAATGCAGCCCGGTCTCGAGGATTAACAGGGTCCGCGCACACAGCAGGAGACGGCGCGCGCGTACGGCAGGTTCGTCGACCAGGACCTTGTCGGCGTTGTTGAAGGAGCTGTAGTCGCCCGCCAGCTCGAACAGGTAAAGCCCGAGGAAATGCGGGCGGAGCGATTCGCCCGCCAGCCGGATGGCGTCGGGAAACTTCACGAGTTTGCGCGCGAGCGTGATTTCTGCGGCGGTCTCGGGCGCGGTGGCGGCGGTCTCGACCTTCAGGTCGCCGGGAGTGGCGCCGGCCCGGCGGAAGATCGAATGGATCCGGGCAACCGCGTAGAGCAGGTAGGGCGCGGTGTTGCCATCGAGCGCCAGCATCTTGTCCCACGAGAAAACGTAGTTGCTGCTGCGGTTCTGCGAGAGGTCCGCGTACTGCACCGCCCCGATGCCCACCACGCGCGCGATTTCACGGCATTCGTCCGGAGGAATCTGCTCCGCTTCCGGTCGCTCCGCATTCTTGGCGAGTACGATGGCATGCGCGCGCTCGACCGCCTCGTCGAGCAGCGCCTTGAGTTTGATCACGTCGCCGCTGCGGGTCTTGAGCGCCTTGCCGTCCTCGCCGGTCACCGCGCCAAACGTGACATGGTGAAGCTCCGGCAGCCGGTAACCCGCGGCGGCGAACCATTTTTTCACGGTGAGGAAAAGCTGCTCGAAATGATCCGCCTGGCGGAAGTCCGTCACGATCACGATG
>JBKJRG010000366.1:0-7467 GCA_046594805.1 Opitutaceae bacterium
GCTCCGGGAAATCTTCGGCGACGAACTCGACCGGATTCCGACGGTTTCCATCAAGGGCGCGATCGGGAATCCGTTTGCAGCTGCCGGCGCAATCCAAGTGGGATGCGCCGCCTTGGGGCTGCAGGATTCGTTCATTCCACCGACCGTCAACTGGCAGCACCCGGACCCGGCGTGCCGCTTGAACTTATCGGCGAGCCCGCGATATCTCCCGTTCAGTATGGCGTTGGTTAACTCGCACGGAATTTCGGGGACTAACTCGAGCATCCTTCTTCAACGTTGCGGTTAATGGCGCGGTCACCACGAAGGCAAAACGATGATCTGATGGGCGTCCGATAACATGATCTATACAACTTCGCTTTTCGCTTCCGTGGTTGTTGCCGTTGTCGGAATCTTAATCCTTTGGGCAAACCCGCGCCGCGCTGTAAATCGGACTGTTTTTGTTTCGTCTGCGAACGTGGCAACTTGGTTAGCCCTTTGGCACTTGGCAGTAATCTCTCCCGAAAACGGTCTCTTCTTGCTGCGGTTAACATGCGCGGTAGGTGCACTGGCGCCATTGAGTTTGTGGTTGGTAAAAGAAAGTATCCTAACAACTCTTCAGTTTAACGATATTGGTTGGCTTCGTCGCAACGCGTTCTGGTTTGTCGGCCCAATCGTGCTCGCGGTTGTGCCATTCAGTGGGTCGTTCATACCTTCTCACTCGACTGAAAGTCAGCGTATCCGAGGCTGGGCATACACTGCATATCATATTGGGCTGTTTGGGGCCTATGTCTGGCTCCTGCGCGATGCGGTAAGGAGCATGAAAGCGTTAACAGGTGCCCGTCGCTTAGAATTACAGGTTTGGCTGGGCGGTGGGTGTATCGTTGGAGCACTGATTTATATTCTTATAGGACTAAGCGCGGTGACGCGTGATCCAACTTACCGCACGTTGCAGCCATTGGCGGTTCTGTTGTTTTATGTGGGCACAGGCTATGCAATTTCATCGCATCGCATTTTTGATGCGCGCCAAATTCTTCTTGTCGGCCTGGAGAAAGCCACACTGATCGCGATCACGGCTTCTGTCGCTTACCTTCTGAATAATATTCTTTTGCTAGCGGTTTCGGATACGCTCGCATTGCTGGTTACCTCCGTCGCTGTGCTTTGGATCGGGGCGCTGCTTAACGGATGGCTTGACCGTAAGTTCCAATTCTTGCCGCAAGGAGTCGCCGCACGCCAGGCAGCCTTTGCTGCTGCTCAACGTGAAACCCGCGTTGACACTTTAGTGAATTCCTTCTGCTCATTATTGAAGGGATGGGGACAAACAGAACATGCTGTCATCCTTTCGGGAACAAAAGAGCTGCTTTCAGGGAGCGGAATCGCAATTGCAGGCGACAATGTTGTGATTCGTTCGATGAAGCAGTTGGGGTGGGTCACGCCTGAGAGGTTAACACGCGAACGGACGACGCCGGAGCGTGTTGCCGTAGGAGAGTTTCTATCTGCGCACGCCTTGGGTGCATTAGTCTTCGAGGAGGGGCACGCGCTCACGGTGTTAGTAGGCCTTGCAGTGGGCGCTGCGCGCCGACCATTCACCTATCCGCAAGTGACGCAGTTGATGGAACTCGCTTCCATTATGCACGGCGCGTTAGAGCGCGCTCATTACGCGGTAAAGGTGCAACATGCTGAACAGCTCGCAACCGTGGGGTTGCTGGGCGCGAGTTTGGCGCACGAAATACGCAATCCTTTGGTGTCTATAAAGACCTTTGTGCAACTTCTTCCCACGCACTATCAAGATCCCGTATTTCGTGAAAAATTCTTTCGATTAATTGGCGATGAAGTAGGCCGCATAGATCAGCTTACCGAGCAGTTGTTGGATCTTGCATCGCCGCGCGCCTATTCCGCACAGGTAGTTGAGCTTCATCCAGTATTACGGGCGAGTCTTGATCTCGTGGCCGCAAAGGCGTCAGACAAGAGAATTGCACTTGTCACGGAATTTGGTGCGTCGCCAGACCGCGCATTTACGGATGCTTCTGCCGCCAAACAAGTCGTGCTCAATCTCTGCTTTAACGCGATCCACTCCGTGGATTCGAGGGGGGGGGAGGAACGCTGGGTGAGAATTGCGACCCGAAATACCCAAACTGGGATTGAAATGGCGGTAGCGGATAGTGGCCTTGGAATCTCCGAGGAGATTCTGCCGCGACTTTTCCAACCGTTTCAAACGACTAAGTCCAGCGGCTTTGGTCTCGGGCTTGCGATTTGCAGCGATATCCTCGCCAATCTGAACGCCACCATCACCGTGGACCCGCCAGCGCCGGGTTGCGGAGCGACGTTTCGCGTAACCTTCCCATGCCAACCCTTGTCATCCTAGCGACGACCGATGCGTCGCTTGCCGACGCTTGGGAACGGCAATTGCCCCCGGGCCGGATTGCGCTTCGGCTGACCGCCCAGACTTTTCCGGGCGGCACGGCCCCCGGGTTCGCCGCCTTGGTGGTCCTTGACGCGACGGCCGAGGCATCGCTCCCGCCCTCGCTCGCACGGTGCCCCACCATCTATGTCGGCGAACCCCGGAGCCTGCCCTACGAGCAGGCCAGGATGGCCGGCCGTGCGAAGGTCTATCTTTCCTACGAGGAAAGCACGACCCGGCTCCGGGAATTCTTCCCTCTGGTCGAGGAGGTGGCGGAGAAGCAGTCGCTGGTGGAAATGCTGGCGGAGAAAAATCGCCGGGCGGAACCGGCGCGCCAACGCGAGCGGCCCCCGGTGCCCGACATGGCCGAGCTGTGGGACTTTCTGGAGGGAGCGATCGAAAACCTGGACAGCCGCGATCGCCTGGTTGCCGAATTCCGCCGTGCGTCCCGCCACCTGCTCCGGGCATCCCACGCCGTGTTTTTCCTCCGGGAGATCGACGGTTTTCGGGCCGACCGGGGCACGTCCTTTTTTCCGGTCGACGATCCGTTGGTCTCTTTTTTCGAAAGCCATCCCGCCGTCATCGATGGGACGCACTGGGATAGTCCGTCCGATCCCGTCTGCGAACTCGCGGTCCGCAACCGGCTCGCGCTGTGGGGCGCCCGGCTGCTCGTGCCGGTGCATGATAATGGCCGGCTGCTCGGGTTGATTGCGCTGGGGGTGCGGGACGACGGCCAGCCCTACGATGACGCGGACCGCAACCGAGCCGTCTATTTTGCGCGGCTTTTGCGGCATTTCCTGGCGCAGTCGGCGCAGTTCTCCCGCCTGCGAATCATTTCCGATCAGATTACCCTGGGAGCAAAATACCTGCCCGGCACCCTCGTACTGGGACCCGCGGAGAATCCGCCCCGTCACGTTCCGCTGGTGGTGCGCGACTTGATCGGGCAGGCCCGACGAGCGCGTGAGGTTTGCCGGATTGGCGCCAGGGGTGGACAGCCCTTTCGGGGCAGTGCGGGAATCGTGGCGGAAACGGGTGGCGTCTGGGCCTTCTGGGAGGAAGCGAGCGGGGAAGTCCATGATGCCACCGCGAGGGAGCGCTCTGCCCGCCGTGATGTGTTGCGCGAGCTGGCGCTGACGCTCAGCCACGAGCTGGGCAATGCGCTGGTTTCGCTGGCGACATTCCGGCACTCGCATCCGGACCGACCGCTGCCACCGCCGATGATTGAGACGATCAAGGGCGACGTGGCTCAGCTCGAGGCGCTGAACAACAATCTGGGGCTGATGCAGAGTTTCCACGAAATGGAGCCGACGGAATTGGACGTGCGGGATATCGCCCAACACGTCGGCCATTCGCTGGGTCTGCGGGTGGAAGTGGGCCCGGATCCGGTCGTGCTCTCGGCGAGCAAAAAGCTGTTGGATTTCGCGCTGCGCGCCCTGATCAAGACGATCGGCGAGAATCGGCCCGACCACGGCTTGAAGGAACTGGCGCTGAAGGTGCGCTCAACCGGCACGGGCCCGGACTTGACCGCCTTGCTATCGGTGAAGGGGAAACATCTCGAGCTGGAAGGGATCCTGCCGGAACCGGTCGATGGTGCGGTTCCGAACCAAGGCAGGCTCGGCGTTTTCCTGGCGAAGGAGATCCTGCGGCTGCATGGTGGCGAGATACATGCGGGGCCGGGTATGGAAGGTACGGAGATTTTGATTTCAGTGCGGAAATGGTGACTGATTCAGTCACACTGTCTCGGTCGTCGCTAAGTGTATCCATGAACGCACAAGACAGGGACTTCTTGGCGACTGTCACAAATTGGATTCGCGGTAACTCCTCAATTGAGTCTGCGGCATTGTTTGGTTCTAGCGCTACAAATAGGCAGGACCTATTGCTGCGTAGTGATGCGGCGGACCTTGATTTACACATTATCGCCCGGAACGCAGCCGATCTCGAGTCGGTGGACTGGAGGAAGGAATTAGCCACGTCCTCTTACTGCTTTCAAAGCATTCGTCCTGCAACTGGAGGGGTTCGCAAAGTGACTGCAGTGTTTGAGGTGGGACGCATTGATCTGGTGGTTGTGCCATTGCCGTACGCGAGAGTGGCGCGGGGTCTTATATGGCTCGGTCTCCAGGAGAAATTCTTACCAACACGGAACGCCCTTAACGAAATGGCGACCTGTCTTCAAACTGGATTTCGGTTCTTAAAAGGGGAAAAGCGATGGGCCCCTTTTTATGCTGATGTTGCCACTAAGCTTCGCGGGGTCAGGCTCTCAGATCAGCAGGCTATTCAATTAGCCGATGCGTTTGTGGTGGATTACCTCTGGGTGCTCCAAAAAATCGACGCGGGCGAGCTGATTGCTGCACAACATGCGCTCCATCGGCACCTATCGGACACGAACCTAAGACTCGTTCGAGAGTTCAGATTGCGGGAGAATCTGGCGTTACCGTCGTTCGGCTTAGGCCGCAAATTGGAGGCTCTGATTTCTTCTTCCGAATTATCGTGGCTGACTATCGACGCCAAGTTGGACCCAAAGGATCTTCGAATTGCTGTCAAAGCCTCTCTCCAAGGCCTGATTTCCCTGATGGATAGAATAATGCCGGGTTGGAAAATCCCGGCGCAAATTCATACGCTTGCCCCTAAAAATGCGGGGCTTGCTACGCCTGCGCGCTGAACAACTCCGCGATCACATCCTCCAGCGGGACATCCTCGATCGTGATGTCGGCCACCGGGCCGGTGCTGAGGATTTCCTGGGAGACGGCGACGACATCCTCGACCGCGATGCTCAGGGTGAATTTGCCGTCGTCGCCGCGCTTGGTCGTCCCATAGCGGGACTGCCAGGTGTCGGGGAAGGTGCCGCTGGCCGCCCCGACGCTGGTGGAGACGTCGGGCAGGAAGGTGATGATCTTTTTCCGCGCACCGCCGCTCGCCTCCAGCCGGTCGAGCGCCCCGTCGTAGATTTTCTTGCCCTTGTGGATCACGATGACGCGTTCGCAGAGTTCCTTGATGTCGGCCATATAGTGGCTCGTGAGCAGAATCGTCACCCGGTAGCGGCGGTTGTAATCGCGCAGGAAGCCGCGCACGGCCTTTTGCGACACCACGTCGAGTCCAATGGTCGGCTCATCGAGGAAGAGCACGCGCGGCCGGTGCAGCAGCGCCGCGATCAGCTCCATTTTCATCCGCTCGCCGAGCGAGAGCTCGCGGACCATCACGTTCAGCTTCTTGCCGACGTCGAGCAGCGTCACCAGCTCGTCGAGCGTCGTCTTGTATTGCCCGGCCGGGATGGCGTAGATCGCGCGCAGGAGATTGAACGACTCGATCGCCGGGAGATCCCACCAGAGCTGGTTTTTCTGGCCGAGCACGAGGGCGAAGAGCCGGCGGTAGGCGTTCTCGCGCTTGGTCGGATCGTAGCCGGCGACGCGAGCCGTGCCGCTGGTCGGGTAGATGAGCCCGGACAGCATCTTGAGCGTGGTGGTCTTGCCGGCGCCATTGGGCCCGAGGAAACCCACGAACTCACCCTCCTGGATCGTGAAGGAAACATCCTTGGCCGCGGCCGTCTCCTCGAATTCCCGCTTGAACAGTCCCTTCACGCCGCCCCAGAACCCGGGTTTCTTCTTGTAGGTGCGGAAAACCCGCGTGAGGTGCTGGACTTCAATCATTGGCCCGCCGAGTGAACGGGAAAGCGATGGGGACGCAAAGGAAGTTTGTGCGATGCCTCCGACCACCACGACTGCGGGCGGCGCCGACCAACTTCCGGTGGAATTGCCCCAACCGCCCGGGCGGGGCTGGCGGCGAATTCAAAAAACGCGTGAGGCCATTTCTTCCGCTTGATTGAAAGTGACGCGGGGGTTGAGCTGCTCGTTGGCTTCGCGTGTAGTGCGCGAGCTCCTCAACCTGAAATCTCCCACCTCCAACCCACCCGCGCGCATGCCTGCACGTTCATCTCTCTCTTTCCGCGCCTCCGACCTGGTTCGTTTGCTCCTTTGCTGCTTCGGCTTCGCCGCGGCGGCTTCTGCGCAATCGACCCTCACCGGCACCATCACCAACGCTGCGACCGGTCGTGCACTCGAAGGCGCCCGCGTCGTCGTCGAAGGCGGGAGCCGCGAGGCGCTGACCAACGGGCAGGGGATTTATCGCTTCGATGATTTGCCGGCCGGAAACGTCACGCTGGCGGTGTCCTATACCGGCCTCGATCCGGCGACGACCGCGGTCACGGTGCAGAGCGGCGCGGTCAACTCCCGGGATGTCGCGCTCACGGCTGCAATCTACAAGCTGGACCAGTTCGTCGTCGCGGGGGAGCGCGAAGGCAATGCCCAGGCCGTGACGCTGCAGCGGCTGTCGACCGGCGTGAAGAACATCGTGTCGACGGACGCTTTCGGCAACCTGGCGCAAAACCCCGCCGACCTGCTCGTGCGGCTGCCCGGCGTGGAGGGCGACACCGTCGACGGCACGATTCGCTATGTGCGGATTCGAGGGCTGAATCAAAACCTGGTTTCCATCACGATGGACGGCAACCGGCTCGCGGACGCGGCCTCGGCCGGGTCGACGCGGGAATATCAGTTTCAAACCGTCAGCGCCGATACGGTGGAACGGCTGGAGGTGACCAAATCGCCCACCCCGGACATGGAGGGCGATTCGATCGGCGGCGCGGTGAACATGGTCTCGAAGACGGGCTTCGACACGAAAGGCCGGTACGTCCGCCTTTCCGCCGGCCTGTCGTATCGGCCTTTCGACGAGCGGATGACGGGGCTGCCCTACAATTACGCCGTTTCCTATTCCGAGAGCTTTGACGGCAAGCTGGCGGTCTCGGTCAATTTCGGGCATCGCAAGTTGTTCACGCCGCAGGACACCGTGGCGCAAACGAGCCAGCCGCTGGCGAACGGAGTGGCCGGGCCCGCCTACACGAACCAGGTGCAATACACGGATGAGCGGCTGCAGACCTCGCGCTGGGGCGGGGGCGTGCGCTTCGACTACAAGGTGGGCGACAACCAAAAGCTTTATCTGGCCTCGACGCTCAACCGCCTGGTGGACCACGACACGGATCGGATCGTGGCGTTCAACACCCCGCAGACCGTCGCGACGCTGAACGCCGCCGGGCAGCCGAC
>JBKJRG010000426.1:0-2816 GCA_046594805.1 Opitutaceae bacterium
TCCGGCGGGTTGAAAACATCCCCGGCCGCGACGCCGCCGCGGAGCGTCACCACGTCCTTGAGCGAAGTCTTCAAGGTCACGACGTCGACCCCGGCGATCGTGCGGCGGCGGACATTGGGCGCGACGAGCGCGCCGCCGGTGGCGGGGGCGCCGGCGGAAACCGCGGCGGCGGCCTCACGCGCGAGGGGTAGCGCAGGCGTCCCCGCCTGCATTTCAGTGGCATCGGCTTCCAGCCGATGATTCCTGCGGCTGGAAGCCGCAGCCACGGCCGGATCGCGATAATAATGCGGACCGCGCGCCGCGAATTTCGGTGGCGTGCCTTCCTCTTCGCCCGGGCGAAACGCCCCGCCAACTTTTCCGCCGCCAGCGGGCGGAGCTTCCTGCAGGGGAATGAACCACCCGGTGGTGGATTGATCCTCTTTGAAGTACGCCTGGGCCACCCGCTGCACGTCGGCCGCGGTGACGGCTTTCAGTTTTTCCAGCAGCGTCAGGTACAGCGTCCAGTCGCCCACGGCGATGTTCTCGTTGATCTGGCCGGCGATGGCGAACGAGCCGTCGCGGCGATACGCGATGCTCGCGAGCAGCTTGTTGATCGCGCGGGAAACTTCCGGCGCGGTGACGCCGTCCTTCTTCAACTTCTCCACCTCGGCCAGCAGCGTTTTCTCGGCCTGCTCGTGAGTCGTGCCCGGCGCGAGCATCGAGGTGAAGGTGAACAGCGTGTCGTCGTGGGAAAACCCCTTCGAGGCGTCCGCACTGATCGCCACGTTGGTGTCGATGAGGGCGCGGTAAAGCCGGCTGGTCTTGCCGTCGCTCAGGAGTGACGCGAGCACGTCGAGGGCGGGGTGATCGGCATGCCGGGCGGCCGGCACCTTGTAGGCGACCTCGACGGCGCCCACCTCGCCCGGGCGCTTGACCACGACGCGCCGGGGGCCGGTCTGGACCGGCTCCTCGGTGTATATCGCCGGCAGCGGTTTCGGCGACTTCGGAATCGCCCCAAAATATTTCCCGATTAACTGCAGCGCGGTTTCGGGCTTGAAGTCGCCGATGACGGTGATCGTGGCATTGTTCGGCCAGTAGAAGGTGTCGTAGAATTCCCGCAGCTTCTCGATCGAGACCTTCTCGATGTCGGAGCGCCAGCCGATCGTCGGGTGGTGGTAGGGATGCGCGAGGAAGGCGAGCGCGGTGACTTCCTTGTCGAGCGCCTCGCCGGGATCGTTCTCGCCGCGCTCGAATTCATTGCGCACCACCGTCATCTCCGGCTGCCGATCCTCCTCCCGCAGCAGCAGCCCGCGCATCCGGTCGGCCTCCAGCTGCACGGCAAGCTCGAGATGGTCGCTCGGGAGATTCTCGTAGTAGTTGGTGCGGTCGAGCCACGTGGTGGCGTTGTTGATGCCGCCGACCTTGTCCATCATCGTGTCGAAGCCCTTGCCGTTGCCGGCGTGAAAATTATTGCTGCCTTTGAACATGAGGTGCTCGAGCAGATGGGTGGCGCCGGTCGTCCCCGTCACCTCGTGGCGCGAGCCAACCCGGTAGGTGACCATGAACGTCAGCACGGGCGCGGAGTGATCCTCGAGCAGCAGCACGTTGAGATCATTGGCCGTCATCTTGTACTCGCTGATGCCGCCGACGCTCTTGACGAAGCCGAATCCTTGGGGCGCGCGCGTGGGCTCGCCGGCGATGAGATGCGAAGCGAGCAGCGTGGCGAGGAGGAGCAGCGTGGTTTTCATGGCGGCAACAGGAATGAGGCAGGGCGCGCACTGTTAACCGAACTCGCGGGCGCGCCAAGTCGTTTGCGGTGAAATAGCGGAGCGGTGCTGGGGGCTCACGCGAAGGAATCATCGGTCCGACCGGTTGTAGGCCAGGTCGCTGACCTGGCTTCGAACCGCCAGCTCGCGAGCTGGCCTACAACTTCGGATTAATTCAGAAGCCAGGATGCCAGGAAATGGTGCGTAGACGGTCCGATTACGTCCATTGTGGGAAGAAGCTCGGCGCGCCGATGGAGCGGCGGTTTTTCAACTGCCGCAGATCGGTCGGCCGTTCGGTCGTGGGCGGTGGAAAACCGCCTCTCCGTTCGGCAAAACATACTGGCGTTTTCGCGCGCGGTGCGGCCATCGTCCCCCATGTCAATCGCACCCCTCGTTCGCTCGTGGTCGGGCGCGCCGCTCCTGCTCGCCGTGGCTTTGCTGCTCGTTTCCCCGCTGGCCGCGCAGCCCGCCCGGCGGCCGATGGAACTCGAGGACATGTTCCGGCTGCAACGGGTGTCCGACGCGCAGATTTCCCCCGACGGCGGTCAGGTGGCCTATGTCGTGACCGAGGTGCTCAAGGATGAAAACCGGACCAACTCGGATGTGTGGGTGGTGGCCGCCGGGGATTCCCCAGGCATGCCGCGCAAGCTCACCAGCTCGCCGAAACACGATCGGCATCCCCGCTGGTCGCCGGACGGCAAATGGATCGCCTTCGAATCGACCCGGGGCGGGACGTCGCAGATTTACCTGTTGCCGGTTGAGGGCGGGGAAGCGCGGGCGGTGACCTCGCTCGCCACCGGTGGGTCGCAACCGATCTGGTCCCCGGACGGCCGGATGATCGCCTTTGTGTCGTCGGTGTTCGCGGAGTTTTCGACGAAGCCGTTCAAGGAGTCGGAGAAGCTGAACAAGGAGAAGCAGGAAGCGCGCGACAACGGAAAGGTGAAGGCGCGGGTAATTGATTCGCTCCTCTTCCGGCATTGGGACGAATGGGTCGACGACAAGCGCCAGCATCTTTTTGTGGTGAAGTTGAAGCCGGATGGTTCGGTCGACGGCGAGCCGCGCGACGTGACG
>JBKJRG010000446.1:0-5225 GCA_046594805.1 Opitutaceae bacterium
GCACGTCGACGAACTCCTTCATCGCGACCTCGACCAGGCCCGGGTGCGCGACCCAGCCGCCGTCGTAGCCGTCGTTGGCGTCGCGGCGCTTGTCCTTGATGATGCCGGCCATCGCGATGGCGTTCTTTGCCGGATCGTCCTTGATCGGGATCAGCGCACTCATGCCACCGATCGCCGGCGCACCGCGCTTGTGGCAAGTCTGGAGCAAGAGCAGCGCGTAGGACCGCATGAACGGCGCGGTCATGGTGACCTGCTTGCGGTCGGCCAGGCAGAAGTTGCGGTCGTTCTTGAACTTCTTGATGCAGCTGAAGATGTAGTCCCAGCGGCCGGCGTTCAGGCCCGCCGAGTGCTCGCGCAGCTCGTAGAGGATCTCGTCCATCTCGAAGGCGGCGAGCAGGGTCTCTATCAGCACGGTGGCCTTGATCGTGCCCTGCGCGATACCGAGCGCGTCCTGCGTCATCACGAAGATGTCGTTCCACAGCCGCGCCTCGAGGTGGCTTTCCAGCTTCGGAAGGTAGAAGTAGGGTCCGTCGCCGCGCGCCAGCTGCTCCTTGGCGTTGTGGAACATGAACAGCGCAAAGTCGAAAATACCGCCCGAGACGCGATTTCCGTCGACCGTGACGTGCTTCTCGTCCAGGTGCCAGCCGCGCGGGCGCATGATGATCGTCGCGGTACTTTCCTTGAGCGCATAGCTCTTCCCCTCGGGCGAGGTGAACGCGATCGTGCGCCGGATGGCGTCACACAGGTTGATCTGGCCCTCGATCACGTTTTCCCACGTCGGGGAATTGGCATCCTCCAGGTCCGCCATCCAGCATTGCGCGCCGGAGTTAAGCGCATTGATCGACATCTTGCGATCGACCGGGCCGGTGATTTCGGTCCGGCGGTCAATCAGATCGCGCGGCGGCGGCGGCACGCGCCAGTCACCCCCGCGGATGTGCGCCGTTTCGGGCAGGAAACCCGGGAGCTTCCCCCCGTCGATCTCGCGCTGGCGATCGGTGCGCCGCGACAGCAGCTGCTGGCGCCGCAGCTCGAACCTCTCGCAAAGGTCACGCAGGAAGCGGCACGCCTCGGGCGTCAGAATTTCCGCGTAGGCCGGCTGCATCGGGCCCGAGATTTCGAGGCCGGAGATGACGGGATGACTCATGGCGCGAAATCCACAGTACGAAAGACGAGTCGCCAAGCTCAATGAACTGAAGTTTTTGGTCTCGGGTCTTGGGTCTTGGGCGCGACGGATCGGATATGACATTGTCAGCATTCTACGCCGCCCCCAATGTTCGCCGCTTCAACCGGACCGCCGTTCGGGCCCAAGACCCAAAACTCAAGACCCAAGACGATTCCGTGAGCCACGAAGCATTCATGCGCGAAGCGATCAAGGAGGCGGCCGCGGGGATGCGGGCGGGCCGGGGCGGGCCGTTCGGCTGCGTGATTGTACGGGCGGGGACGGTCGTCGCGCGCGGGAACAATTGCGTCACGTCGACCAACGACCCGACGGCGCACGCGGAGGTCACGGCCATTCGGGCCGCGTGCCACACGCTCGGCCGGTTTTCGCTCGAGGACTGCGACCTCTTCACCAGCTGTGAACCGTGCCCGATGTGCCTGGCCGCGATCTATTGGGCGCGGATTCCCCGGGTCTTTTACGCAAACACCCGCGCTGACGCCGCGGCAATTGGGTTCGACGACGATTTCATCTATCAGCAAATCCCGCTGTCCCCCGAACGGCGGGCGATCGACATGAAGCCTCTCCTGCGGGAAGAAGCCCAGGGGGCTTTCCGCGAATGGATGAACAAGCCGGACAAGGTCCGGTATTGAGTAGCGCAGGAGTCCCGCCTGCCGGATTGAAGACATGGGCGGGACGCCCGGCCCCATCGATCGCTGTCTTTTTTGATACCGTAAGATGGGGATGGGGCGCCCTCGCCCCGTCATGTTCGGAATTCAAACCACGAACTCCGAAATCCGCAGCCGCAACCCCAGCGCCCTTTGCGGCCTTTGCGTGAGGCCCTGCGGCTCCGTGCTGAGCCATCAGATTTATTCAGAAGCCATGAAGCCAGGAAATCCAAACTCAAGCTCAGTCACGGAGGACACGGAGAGGACACGGAGGTCACGGAGCAAATCATAGGATTGGGCCGGAGCACCTATGCGTTGGTTTGCTCTGTGATCTCTGTGGGTCCCGCTCCTTGTCCTCCATGACAAGATCGAGAATCAGTGCGTGTCTCGCCCATGGATTTTAGTGGCACGGGCGTCTCGCCCGTGGGTTTGAGTGGAAAATCATTCTGGCGTTCTGTACGGTCCGGCTTTGCCTCAGCGGGACATGCGTTGCCCCTCACGCTTTCGAGCCCTGCTCGCGTTCCTTGCTCCCGCCCTCGTCCTGCCCGCCTTCGCCCTCGACGCGACGCCACCCCAGGTCGAGGCCAAGTCCGCCGATGCGATCGAGCGGACCGTCGTGAAGGTCTTCTCGACCGCCCGGATGCCGGATCCCTACAAGCCGTGGGCCAAGCAATCGCCCAGCGAATCGACCGGCACCGGCGTGATCATCGAGGGCAAACGCATCCTGACCAACGCGCACGTCGTGCTCTATGCGAGCCAGGTCCAGGTCCAGGCCCACCAGTCCGGCGACAAGATTTCCGCCACGGTCGAATCGATTTCGCCCGGCATCGATCTGGCGGTGCTGAGGCTCGACGACGAGACGCTCTTCGAGACCCATCCACCGCTCGCGCGCGCCCGGACCCTGCCCGATATCAAGGAGCCGGTCATGGCCTACGGCTATCCCACCGGCGGCAACAGCCTCTCGATCACGAAAGGCATCGTCTCGCGCATCGAGTTCGCGGGCTATAACCTCGCCGTGTCGGGACTGCGCATCCAGATCGACGCCGCCATCAATCCCGGCAACAGCGGCGGGCCGGCCATCGCGGGCGACAAGATGATCGGCATCGCGTTCAGCAACCTCGGCGGCGCCCAGAACATCGGCTACATCATTCCCAACGAGGAGGTGGAATTCTTTTTGCAGGATGTCGCCGACGGAAAATACGATGGCAAACCCTACATGTTCGACGAACTGCAGACGCTGGAAAATCCCGCGTTGCGCTCCTTCCTCAAGCTCGAGAAGGGCGTGGAGGGCATCATCGTCCACGAGCCCTACAGCCACGAGCCCGGCTATCCATTGCAAGAGTGGGATGTGATCACGAAAATCGGCGATACGCGGATCGACGACCAGGGAATGATCAAGATCGGCAGCAGCCTGCGCGTCCGCTTCCAATACCGGGTGCAGCAAATCGCGAAGGAGGGTAAAGTCCCGCTGACCATCGTGCGCGCCGGCAAGGAGCAGCGCGTCGAGCTCCCGGTGCAGGCGGACCGGCCCATGCTCATCCCCGATCTGCGTGGCACCTACCCCTCGTATTTCGTCTTTGGGCCGCTGGTGTTTTCGACCGCCACCTCCCAGTTCGTCGGCGGCATCAGCAATGGCAGCGTCATGAGCCTCCTGGCCGCCATCGCCAGCCCGCTCGTCACGCGGCGGGGGGACAAGCCCGCCTTTGACGGTGAGAACCTCGTCATCATCTCGTCGCCGTTTTTTCCGCACAAATTATCGAAAGGCTACGGCAATCCCATTTCGCGGGTGCTCGAAAGCATCAACGGAAAGCACGTGAACAACCTGAATCACGCCGTCGAGCTGCTCCGCGATGCGAGGGATGAGTTCATCACGATTGCCTTTGCCGGCCGCGGGGTGGAATCGCTGGTCTTCGCACGCAAGGAAACCCTCGCGGCCACGGAGGAAATCCTGACCGACAACGGCGTCCGCTACCAGGGTTCGCCCGACACGCTGGCGGTTTGGGCCGCGACTTCGGCGAGCAAGTAACGCTGCGCCGGATGAATGCTGGCAAGGCTGGCAGCCGACGCCATCGGCGGCGCGTTGGGTTAACCGTGCTGCATCCGGCTGCCCGCCGCGGCTGCTTCGGTCGCTTGCAGGTGCGAACTGATCAGCGCGGAAGCAGGGCGCCACATTCAGCATTTCTCCTATGGATCAATGCCTTGCTCGGGTAGGAAACGGCGGCACACTTCGCCGGTTGTCCCCATGAAAAAATACGATGCGACAATCCTGCTGGTGGACGACGACAAGGACTTCTCGATGTTCGTGGAACGGGCGTTCCGGCACAACGGCGTGACGAGTCCCATCCATCGCGTATTCGATGGAGCGGAGGCGATTGAGTACATGATGGGCGAGGGTAAATACTCGGACCGAAAACTCTTCGAATACCCCACGTTCATCATGACGGACCTCAAAATGCCGCGGGCGGACGGGTTTTCCGTGTTGCAGCACCTCAAGAGCAATCCCGAGTGGGCCATCATCCCGTCGGTCGTCTTTACCTCGTCCACCGATTTGGACGACATCAAGAAATCCTACATGCTGGGCGCCAGTTCCTATCACGTTAAACCGCTCTCGACCGAGCTGCTGCGGAAGCACCTGAAGATACTCCACGATTATTGGATGAGCTGCGAAACCCCCGAGGTGGACAACACCGGCCGCCAGCGACAAACGGACAGCATCGGCAAACTCGGGGAGCGCTTCATCCAGCCCGCGGGGGGAGTTAACGCCCTGTCGCTGGACGACCCGAAGCCAGCCCAACACTGACGGGATCAGTCGGGTCTCCGTTCGGGGAGAGGATCCAAGTCAGGCCACGCCCGCGCCTGTGCGCTTCCGCAGGTAGGCGCCTTTGGCGAGCAACTCATCCTGCAACTGGCGAACATCGATCGGGGCCGGCGAGACGTCTGGGCGAAGCGCCCGTTTCGCGGCGCGCCCGGCCGCCTCGCACTTGCCAATCCAAATAAGCCGCCCAACATTCGCCGCCTATGCATTTTGATAACCTGCAGCCTGGTCTCTCCGCCCCACTGCCTCGCCTGGATGATGACGAGGACGAGGAGGAGAAGCAGGATGAGCTCCTGGTGAAACGGAACGCGCCGGTCGCGATGATGATTCAGCGCAAATTTCTCCAGCAGCGCAAAATCTTCCTCTGGGGCGCGGTCACCGACGAAACCGCGAAGGACATCACCGAAAAACTCCTCTACCTCGAAGGCACCGCGCCAGGCAAAGAGATCAATTTCTATCTGAATTCGCCGGGCGGATCGATCACCGCGGGCATGGCGATCTACGACACGATGAAGCTCATCTCGTCGCCGATCACCGTCATCGTCACCGGCATGGCGGCCTCGATGGGCTCGATCCTCCTCTGCGG
>JBKJRG010000472.1:0-3413 GCA_046594805.1 Opitutaceae bacterium
GCTGCGCGTCCGGTTGGCCGCTTGGTACGGTCTGGTCGGGACCCTCTTGCTCGCGGGATTCAGCGCGACGCTTTATTTCTATGTGCGAGAGCGCATGGCGCGCCCGCTCGGCCACCACCTGGTGGGGGATCTGGGCGAGATCGGGCGAAAACTCGAAGTGATGCCAGACGGCAGGCTCTTTTGGGACGGCCGCGAGATTCCGGCCCAGATGACGTGGTCCACCACGTACCCATGGTTCGAATTGTGGAATGAGCAAGGTGAGCTGGTGCGCCGTTTCTGGCCTTTCAGCCAAGATCGGGTGCAGCGGCTGCCGAGTGCGCCCGTGCAGGGCCGCGAGACGCTCTCGGTCTTCAATGTCGCGCCCGATTTGCGACTGCGCGTGCTCAGTGTGCGCTATCAGCCAAAGGGCCGGGAAACCGAGTGGATGCTCCGGGCGATGCGCGTGCACGAACCCGTGGCGGATGCGCTCGGCGCGCTGCGCTGGATCATATTCCTGGCGCTACCCATCGTCATCGCGCTGCTGGTCGTCGGCGGCTATTACCTCACCCGCCGCTGGCTCATGCCCCTCGACCGGATGATCGCAGAGGCCAACCGCATCTCCGCCGACGATTTGAACCGCAGGCTGCCGGTGGATAATCCGAACGACGAGCTCGGCCAGCTCGCCGTTGTGTTCAATTTTACCCTGGATCGGCTCGAGTCCTCGTTTACCGCCCTGGATCGTTTCGTGGCCGACGCTTCGCATGAGCTGCGCACCCCGCTGACGACCTTGCGCAGCGTCGGGGAAGTCGGCTTGCGCCGGGTTCGCACCATTGAAGAATACCGGGAGATCATCGGCAGCATGCTCGAGGAGGCCCAGCGTCTCCAGATGCTCGTCGGCCGGTTGCTCGAACTCGCCACTGCTGAGGGGGGGACTCCCGATGTGCATCAAATCGAGCTTCAGCTGGATGAGTATGTGATGGCCTGCGTCAATGAGCTGAGCATCCTGGCCGAGGCGCGAGGTCAGCGCCTCGTGGTCGACTCCGCGCCTTGCCGGGTAAAAACCGATGCCATAATTTTTCGGCAGGCGCTCCAGAACCTGATCGACAATGCGACCAAATACAGCCCGGACGGTTCGACCATTCAAGTGAGCGTTCGGAGCCTCGAGGGCGGGGCGGAAGTGGCCGTCACGGACGAAGGCCGCGGGATCAGCCGCGAGGATCAGTCGCAGTTGGCGCATCGGTTTTTCCGTCCTGACCGGGGTCGGGGCCGTGCCAGCGGCGGATTCGGTCTCGGCCTGTCCATCACCAAAGCCTACATGAAAATACTCGGGGGCGCGCTGCACTATCGGGCGGCGACCCCGCGCGGTAGCACATTTGCACTCGTGCTCCCCAAATGAGCAACTCCGGCACCGATTCGAACACCGTCCCTCGTGTCTTGATCGTCGAGGACGAGCCCAAGACGCGGGAGTCGATCGACGAAGCCCTCCGGCTGGAAGGCTGGACCGTGGCGCAAGCCGGCCGCGGTCGCGAGATGGTCGCGCTGCTCGAACAACAGGCGTTCGACCTGTTGATCCTCGATTGGATGCTGCCGGGCCGCGATGGCCTCGAGCTGTTGCAGCATATCCGCGCCCGCGGAGTCCGCATGCCGGTGCTCATGCTCACGGCGCGCGAGGGCGTAGACGACCGCGTCCTGGGTCTCGAGAGCGGGGCGGACGACTATCTGGTGAAGCCGTTCGCCATTGCCGAGCTTATTGCCCGTTGCCGGGCGCTGTTGCGCCGGCCGACGACGAATACCGGGGATTTCCTGCGCTGCGGAGATTTGCTGCTGGACATGCGCGCCCGCACGGCTGTCCGCGCCGGCACGGAAATCCCGCTGTCGCCGCGCGAAGTCGACGTGCTCGAGTACCTGCTGCGCTATCAGGGGCAAATCGTCACCCGCGAGATGCTGGAACGCGACGTTTGGAAACAGACGCACCGTTTCACGTCGCTCGACAACGTGATCGACGTGCAGATCATGCGTCTGCGCCGAAAAATCGACGGGGAAGGTTCCAGCAAGTTGATTCACACTCTCCGCGGAGTTGGCTATCGTCTCGCCAAGGTGGATCACTCGAGCGGCTGAAGGAGAACCGTGGCCGCGGTGCTGCTGGAGGAGCGGCGGTTTCTCAACCGCCGGGAACCGATCGTTCGACCGGCTGGCGGCGGTTGGGAAACCGCCGCTCCGTCCAGTACCGGGCAATGCATAGAGCCAAAGGCCCGCGCGCATCCGCCCCCGGTCAGAATCGAAACGTATTCGTGAGCAGTACCTGCAACGGAGGATCGAAGCGCACCCGGGCAATCGAACCGTCGGGTTGGTGGCGGATGGCGGTCACCTTGTCACTCTGCAGATTTTGGAGATTGCGGACATTCAGCTGCGCGGTCCAGTCCCGGTCCCGCATGATGCGACGGCGATAGCTCAAGGTAAGGTCGTAGCTGAGTTCGGGGTCCGACTGGTAGGGATGGGCCACATCCGGCAGCACCAGACCGCGGGCATCGTTGAGCAGGGGATAGCCGGTGGCATAGCGATCCTCCCACCGCACCGCTCCACCGATGGCAAATCCCTTCAGGCGGCCGGCGCTGAACAGATAGCGGGTGATGGCATTGAAACGCCATCTGCGCTGCTCCGCCTGCGGTTTGCCCTCCTGCCCCTTGGCCGCGTAATAATTCAGCAACCCAACGTTTATCTGCTGTGTCGTGGTGTTGCCATTAACGGGCTCGACGGGAAGATTCCAGTCGAGGTCCCCATATTTGGCGAGGTGCGGGAGCCACACTTTCTCCAGGAGCGATGTCAGGGCAGGTGCGATGTTGGTCAGGATCGTCTCTTGCTTCGCCGCATTGAACGCGATCCGCCAGTTGCGGGTCGGGTTGACGACGATCTCGGCTTCGAACCCGCGCGCTTCGATGTCGTTGGTATCCGTGATGGCCCCCGCCCATTGGGTTTTCGAAGAGCCATCCGGCGACATCCGATAATTGTAGGCGGCCTTCAGCTCATCGGTCAAAAAGGGCGCCAGGACGGTCCGGGCCGCCCGCGCCTTGGCGAGGGCGGGATACATCTGCGCCAGGGCGGCGTCGCGCGTGAGCCCATCCGCGGTCAAGCCCGTCCTGGGATCGACTTCGATGCCATCGCGGACGGAATGGTCGATGATCCCATCGTCGTTGGCATCGACTTGGCGGATGCTCCGGTTCAGGAAGCCGAAATGGTTGAATATATTCGTGTTGGTCTGGTTGAATAGATCCGAGACGTTGGAACTCGCCCGGCCGAGCAGGGACTGGTACCAATTGAGCCGCGCGACGACCTTGTTGTCCCAGAGGTAAACGGTGAGGCCGTAATCCTTGCTCGTGCCGGTGGGTGAGGGCACGGGACGGCGATATTGATCCACCCGTTCGGTCGAGGGGACG
>JBKJRG010000481.1:0-3192 GCA_046594805.1 Opitutaceae bacterium
ACAGGCCAGCAAGTGCGCGCCGGCATCTTCGATCACGACTTCGGGATGACCCTGCTGACCGTCCTCCCGCCATTCCCCGTCCTCCTGCTCGTGCTCGCCGCGATGCACTTCGGGTTGCCGCGATTCGGCAAACGCGCACCCGCCTCTTCCGCAAACAATCAGTTACCAGCCGATACAAACACATGAACGAGGCACTGAACGACAAACCGCTCATCACCGCCGGAACCTGCATGGGCATTGGGCTCGGCGGATTCATCGACGGCATCCTCTTCCACCAAATCCTGCAAATTCACGGGATGCTCAGCGCCAAGTTTCCGAAAACGAGCATCGCGAACATGGAGATCAACATGTTTTGGGACGGCCTGTTTCACCTGCTCACCTACACCATGACCGTGGCCGGGCTGGCGCTGCTCTGGCGTGCCGGAGCGCGGCGCGACGTGCCGTGGTCGGGCAAGACATTCGTCGCCTCGCTCTTTGTCGGCTGGGGTCTGTTTAACTTGGTCGAAGGCATCATCGACCATCACATCCTCAACCTTCACCACGTCCTGGAGAGCCACGGGCAGTCGATGTTCGACTACTTGTTCCTCCTCTCGGGCCTCGTCTTCATCATCGGCGGCTGGATGACGATCCGCGCCGCGCGGGTTGAGCACGGACGCATTGCCGCGACCCGCTGAACCTTCCGCCGCGACGGGACTTTCCGCGCAGGAAGGCCTCCAAACGAACGGCCCTCCATTGGTTTCTCGACGGCGATTACGGTCGTAAAGCAGGAAAACCCGTTTTTATTGGCCTTGCCCGGTGTGATTTCTGCCACAGCGAGCGCGGACATAAACGTTGTAACTCGCCCGGTGAGGTGATGGAGCAGAGAGCCCTCCGTCCAGCCAGGCAATTCGATGAAGAAACCGTCCGACATGAAATCAGCGATCGCGCGCAAAAAAACCGGTCGACGCGCGGACTCACCTTCTGCCCCGGCTTCGTCGACGCAACTCCAGCGGACTGAGGCGCCAGCGAAGTCACCGAAGTCGGTCAGCTCCACCGCCCAGTCGCGGGAGAAAAGGGCCGCGTGGTCCCAGAAATCGTTTCCCGTCGTCGGCGTCGGCGCCTCGGCGGGTGGGTTGGAGGCGTTCACGCAGTTTCTAAAACATGTGCCGGCGGACACCGGGATGGGTTTCGTGTTGGTGCAGCATCTCGACCCAGTGCACGAAAGCGCGCTGACCGAGATTCTGTCGCGTGCGACTGCCATGCCCGTGCACGAGGTCAGGAATAATCTCCGGGTCGAACCGAATCACGTTTATGTTATCCCACCGAACACGGGGATGGAGATTCGCCAGGGCGTCTTGAAACTCCAACCGCGGGACAAGGTGGTGCGCGGCGCGCAACATTCGATCGATGGCTTTTTTGAATCGCTCGCGATCGATTGCTGCGAGCGCGCGATCGGGGTGGTCCTTTCCGGCACGGCTTCGGACGGGACGCTCGGCTTGGAAGCGATCAAGGCGGAAGGTGGCATCACGTTTGCCCAGGATGAATCGGCCAAGTTCGACTCGATGCCGCGCAACGCGATTGCCGCGGGTTGCGTCGATTTTGTCCTCACGCCTGAAGCCATTGCAAAAGAGGTGGCGAGGATCGCGCAGCACCCGTTCGTCGCGGGCGCCAACGGCGAACCACCCCGGCTCGCGCCCGAAGCCGAGCGAGAAGCCGACCAGCGCGAAGGCCCGGGCGATCCACTGGCCTCGGGTGGAAAGGGCAGTCCGCGCACCGGGGCGAGGCAGGCCCGGGCCGAAGCGAAGGCGGGGCGCGACGACCCTGGATCGAGCGAGCAAAACGGGTTCAGGAAAATTCTGCTCCTGCTGCGCACTCATTGCGGGGTCGATTTCTCCTTCTACAAATCGAGCACCATCCAGCGCCGCATCTCCCGGCGCATGGTGCTGAACCGGCAGAACGCGCTGGGCGACTACGCCACGTTTCTCCGGGGCAATGCCAAGGAACTCGACGCGCTTTACTCTGACGTGCTGATCAGCGTCACGAGTTTTTTCCGCAACGCGGAAGCCTTCGAGGCGCTCAAGCAAAAGGTTTTCCCCGCGCTGGTGGCGCAGCGCGGACGCCATGGGCCGGTGCGCGTCTGGACGCTCGGCTGTTCGACGGGCCAGGAGGCGTATTCCATCGCCATGGCTTTCGCTGAATTTTGCGAGAAGGTCCCCCGCGCGCCCAAGCTCCAGCTCTTCGCGACCGACCTGAACGACGCGCTCCTCGAAAAAGCCCGGCACGGTCTCTACGCGAAGTCGCTCGTGCAGGATCTTTCGCCCGAGCGGCTGCGGCAATTTTTCGTGGAGGAGGAAGGCGGCTACCGCATCAGCAAGGCGTTGCGCGAGCAGGTCGTCTTCGCCCGGCAAAACGTCATGAGCGATCCCCCGTTTTCGCGGATGGACCTGATCAGTTGCCGGAACCTCCTGATCTATTTCGAAGCGGGCTTGCAGAAAACAATCATGCCGGCCTTCCACTACGCCCTCAAACCGGGCGGGTTCCTGTTTCTCGGGGCGAGCGAATCCATCGGCCAGTTCACCGGGCTGTTCGAACCTCTGGATAAAAGGCAAAAAATCTTTACCCGCAAAGCCGCGCCGACGCCGTCGTTTCGCCTGCCGTTGCCGCACGAGCGCACCGCCCATCCCTCGCCGGGGCAGCGGCCCCTCGCGCGCATGGAGCGAACGCTGGGCATGCCGGACGGATTGCGCGGCGAGTTCGATGCCCAGCGCGAGGCCGACCGTCTCTCCGTCAGCCAATTCGCGCCGCCCGGCGTGCTGGTCAACGCGGAACTTCAAGTGATGCAATTCCGGGGAACGACCGGCGGTTTTCTGGAGCCTTCCACCGGCAAGGCGAGTTTCGACGTGCTGAAGATGGCGTGCGAAGGGCTGATGCTTCCGCTGCGTGCGGCGATTAATGAGGCGAAACGGGAACAGAAAACGGTGCGCCGCGAAAATGTGCGCGTGCGCCAGAAGGGCGAGACCCGCGCGATTCACCTGCAAGTCACCCCGCTCAAGAACCTAAAGGAGCGCTGCTTTTTGATTCTGTTCGAGGAGGCGAAGCCCACCCGCGGGGGGCAGGGCACGCCGCCGCTCGAAGCGCCGGGCGAGGCCGCGCGGAAACTCCGCCCGGTCGCGCCGAACGCGACGGCCCGCCGCGTCGCCGAACTGGAACGCG